>JASHTH010000246.1 GCA_030040655.1 Acidobacteriaceae bacterium
TTTCAGAAGGTGCTACGCGCCGATCCCGATTTTGCCGACGCCCTCCTCGAACTGTCAAACCTCTATATTCAAGCGAAGAAGCTTCCTGAAGCGGAGGCGCTTCTCAAGAGATACATCCGCGTAAGTCAAAGCCCGGCGAGCGGTTACTATAAATTGGCCATGGTGGAAAGAGCTCTGCACCAGAATGAGGCTGCAAACAAGGATCTCGCCCAGTTTCAGCTTCTCTCCAAGAACGGTCCTGCCAGTTCCTACATGTACCAACATCTGTTCGAATATCTCGATAACCGGTCGAAGCTTGCTGCTTCGGCGCGGAATCAAATGGATTTGGGCGACTTGATCGATCAGAACAAGAAGCATCCGGATCAGCCGGAGATCCTGTATCTGCTTGCCTCGGCATATTTGAAGAATGGCCGTCTCGAAGAAGCCAAAAGCACAATCGAGCAACTTGACGCAATTACATCGGGCGATTCTCGGACGCTTACCGGGACGGGAGTGTTATTGGCGCGTTATCGTCTATACGATGCGGCCATCGGGCATTTCGAGGCAGCGCTCAAAATCAGCCCGGCAAACGACGAGATCGAATTCGACCTTGCCGACGCCTATTTTCGCAAGGGTCTGTACCCGCAGGCACTCAGCGCGGCGCAGCAGGTTTCAACCAAAGGGAAGGCAGACGACGCCTATCTTTCATTGCTGGGCGACATCTACGCACATTTGGGCCAAGCGGACCGAGCGGAAGAAATCTATCGGGACGCCATTACTCGAAATCCCGATAACGACCAGGACTATCTTTCGCTGGCGTTGCTTGAACTTCGCGAGAACAGGTTGTCCGAAGCCAGTGAAGTGCTTTTGCAGGGACAAGCGCGCATTCCGGCTTCCGGCAAAATTCTCTGGGGTCTAGGACTGGTTTCAGCGCTGCAAGGAAACACCTCTGCGGCGGCCACCCGGTTGGAAAGAGCCGTCGATATGCTGCCGGAATGGCCCGGAAGCTACTCGACTTTGGGCGTTTTTTATTTTGAAACCGGGCAAATCACAAAAGCGAAGGAAGTTTTGGATCGATTCAGGAACAGCAACGCCGGCGGCCTGGATATCAACCGCATCGAGAAGGTGCTGGAACAGGCTCCGCAAAGCTCTTCCGGCGCCAATGAGCCCCTCGCAGTGGCCGACAGGCAGCGCCTTCTGCAACTCGCTCTGACGCTCGCCGACCGCACCCTCTGAGGATTGGCGCCTTCGCGCCGTGACATAATTGTTGCGGCTCGATATTGCGCTTTTCGAAGCCCGGCGGACCGCTCACGAGGCATAACTCAGTTCCGCGCGGTCGCGGCTCGAAATCGACTGCGGAGATCGACAACCATGCCATCGAATTACCGCGCCGATCATGTAGGCAGCTTCCTTCGGCCGGCGGAGCTGCTAGAAGCTCGCCGGTCCGACGCGTCCGCCGAGAGGATTCACGGGCTCGAGGACCTGCACGTCGCGCGCGTGCTACAGAAGCAAAAGGACCTTGGATTGGGCGTGTTCACCGACGGCGAATTGCGCCGCACCAATTTCATGAGCGACTTCACCGACGCGGTAGAAGGCTTCGATTTCGGCGACGCTGTGCCGCGTAACTGGGACGAAGACAAGAAAGGCGCGGCAAAGAAGCCCGGAGCCGTGAGCAGCGTCACCGGCATCGTGAATGCGTTACTGCGGCAGCGCCAGCCCCTGACAGGCCGCGAGCTTCCCTATTTGCGCGAACACTCGCCCGGGCCCGTCAAGATGACGATGCCGAGCGCCACGCAGTTCCCTGCCATCTCGTTCAAGTACGGCGTTACCGACGCGGTGTATCGAGACCCGTTCGAGCTTCTTGAAGCAGTCACGGCCATCATGACCGAGGACTTGAAGACCCTGGCCGGCAACGGCGTGGCGTACCTGCAGATCGACGCGCCGCGTTACAGCTATTTTCTCGATCCCAAATGGTGCGACTGGATGCGGACTGAGCTGCGCGTGAACTTAGGCGAGATGCTTTCCGCCTCGCTGCGCGCCGACAATACGTGCTTTGCCGCCGCGCGCCAGCCCGGGGTCACGCTGGCGATTCACTTGTGCCGGGGAAACAACCGCAGCCATTGGTACGCCCAAGGCGGATACGACGCCATCGCCGAGCGGCTGTTCCACGAACTGGCGGTCGATCGCTTCCTGCTCGAGTACGACGACGAGCGCTCGGGCAGCTTTGCGCCGCTCAAGTTCGTTCCCAAGGGAAAAACCGTCGTCCTCGGCCTGGTAAGCACCAAGCGGGCGGCGCTGGAGAAAAAGGAGGATCTGCTGCGCCGCATCGATGAGGCGTCGAAAATCATTCCCCTCGATCAGCTGGCGATCAGCCCGCAATGCGGATTCGCGTCCACGATGGAAGGCAACAATCTGACTGAGGCCGACCAATGGGCGAAGTTGGAATTGGTAGTGGAGTCTGCGCGCGAGGTGTGGCGCTGAGGCCAGCGCGTATTCCGCGGCGAACCGGCGGATCGGAGTTTGCTCAGCGTGATGGCGCGCTGCGCATGCGAGTTGACGCCGGATTCTTCTTTCCGCCCGTCTTGTAGATTCGCTCCGCAAAGTCGACAAAGTTCAACACTGTCTTGGAGCGCTCGCTCCGGCGCCACGCGACATGAGCTTCAACCGTCGCGGAAGGCTCGGATAGTGGTATGACCACGAGGCGCTTGGCAAATGACGGATGGCAGGGATGGCTGCCCACGGCAATGTAGACGCCCTTGCCGGAATCCACCAGGATCGCACCCGCCTCGTCGAGCGGCGTGGTCTCCGTGGGAATGACCTTGGGATCGATTCCCGCGCTTCGGTAGAGGTCGAGCGTCTTCTCGTACACACCTGAAGAAATGTTCCTGGCAATCAGCAGCAGCGGCTCATTTGCGAGCTGTTTCAGACTGAGCCGCCGGTGCCGGGCTAGCGGGCTGGATCTGCGCAGGACCACGGAAAGCCGTTCCGTGACGATGGGCCGCGAAATCAGTTGTGAGCCATCGATGGGTGGCCGCAGGAAGCCGACATCGATCCGGCGGGCGATCAACGCCTCGCTTTGGAAACCCGAAGGAAGATTGACCACATCGATTTCCACGCCGGGAAAATGCTGCAGATGGCGGTTGATGACTCGACTCACCGTCTCGCCCAGGCCGAGTCCGATGCCAAGGCGCACGGTTCCCCGCCCGGACTCGGCCTCCCTCGCCGATCGCGCGGCCTCGTCGACTCGTTGCAGCACCGCCCGCGCCTCCTCGAGGAAGATGCCTCCCGCACGCGTCAACTCGACTTTGCCGGAGCTGCGCAGGAGCAGCTGAACGCCAAGTTCGCCTTCCAAGGCGCGGATCTGCCGGCTCAACGGAGGTTGCGCGATATGCAGCCGGCGCGCGGCGTTGGTAAAGTGCAGCAGCTCGGCAACCGCGACAAAATAGCGTAGCTGGCGAAGTTCCACGGCCGCATCTCCATCCCAGAAATTCATACCGGAAAGGTATGGCCTCTTCAACCGTAGAGTATTGACATTGGCCGGCTCGCGCAATCATAGTGAGACTGTTTTCGGCTGACTCCGCCGGCACCTCTTCTGCGAAAGGGAGCGTACCTGATGTCGAGCCTCGAAGGCCGCTGGAAGACCCTTCGCGTCGAAATCGAAGAAGGCATCGGATGGGTCGCCTTCCATCGCCCGGAAAAACGCAACGCCATGAACCCCACGATGAACGTGGAGCTGCGGGATGTTTTGGAAGTCCTGGAGTTGGAGAAGACTGCCAAGGTAGTGGTGCTCACCGGCGCGGGCGAGTCATGGTCGGCGGGAATGGATTTGAAAGAGTACTTTCGCGAGGTGGATCAGTCGCCGGAGATCGTCATCGAAAAAATCCGCCGCGATGCCTCCATGGCCGGATGGCGGCTGCTGCGGATGTACTCCAAGCCGACCATTGCCATGGTGAATGGTTGGTGCTTTGGCGGAGCGTTTTGCCCTCTGGTGGCGTGCGATCTGGCCATTGCGTCGGAGACCGCGATCTTCGGGCTCTCCGAGGTCAATTGGGGAATCCCGCCCGGCAATGTGGTGAGCAAGGCGCTAGCCGACACCGTGGGACAGCGCAAGGCGCTCGAATACATCCTGACGGGCGACACCTTCACGGGAAAGCAGGCGGCGGAGATGGGCTTGGTCAACAAGGCCGTTCCCTTGGAGCGCCTACGCGACGAGACCATCGCTCTGGCGCGCAAGCTTCTCGCCAAGAACTCCGTGGTGCTGCGCGCAGCCAAGCAGGGATTCAAGCGCTGCCGCGAACTAAGCTGGGAGCAGAGCGAAGATTACCTCTATGCCAAGCTGGACCAGTCGCTGTTGCGCGATCCCGAACACAGCCGCGACAAGGGACTGAGCCAGTTCCTCGACGAAAAGAGCTTCAAGCCGGGACTGGGCAGTCATGGAGGCTGAGGGCCTTTGAGCCTCTGCGGAGGGAAAATGAATAACGTCGAGCTTTTGATCGGCGGGCGACCGGCCGCTGCGCGAGGCGGCGCTACGTTCGATCGCATCGATCCCTTCACCGGCGAGATCGCCACTCGGGCTGCCGCTGCAACCATCGAGGATGTAGACGATGCGGCCGCGGCAGCTCAAGCTGCGTTTCCTGCGTGGAGCGCGCTGCATGCGACGGAGCGCCGCGCGCGGCTGAACAAGGCCGCCGATGAGCTTGCCGCGCTGACGCCGGAATTTGTGGAAGCCGGAATCGCCGAAACCGGCGGGACCGGTGGATGGTTCGGATTCAACGTGATGCTCGCCGCATCCATGCTGCGCGAGGCCGCCGGCATGACCACCCAGATCGGCGGCGAAGTGCTGCCGTCGGAGGTGCCGGGCAACTATGCGCTCGCCGTGCGACGCCCATGCGGCGTGGTGCTGGGCATCGCGCCTTGGAACGCGCCTGTCATTCTCGGCGTGCGCGCGATCGCTATGCCGCTGGCATGTGGCAACACGGTCGTCCTTAAGGCGTCGGAGACCTGTCCCGCGGTGCATCGCCTGATCGGCGAGGCCATGCAGCGCGCCGGCCTCGGCGACGGCGTTGTCAACGTCGTGACGAATGCCCCGGCCGACGCGCCGGTCATCGTCGAGCGTCTCATCGCGCATCCTGCCGTGCGCCGTATTAACTTTACCGGCTCGACCGCAGTGGGCCGCAAAGTGGCCCAGGTTGCGGGCAAGTATCTCAAGCCCGTGTTGCTGGAACTGGGAGGCAAGGCTCCGCTGCTGGTGCTTGACGATGCCGATCTCGAGGCCGCCGCCGCCGCCGCCAACTTCGGCGCCTTCGCCAATCAAGGCCAAATCTGCATGTCGACGGAGCGAATTATCGCCGACCGGAAAATCGCCGACGCGTTCGTGGACAAGCTGGCGGCACGCGCGCAGACGCTGCACGCCGTGGATCCGCGCAGACAGGACGCGGTGCTCGGCTCGCTGGTGAGCGCCGATGCGGCCGGCCGCGTGCAGTCGCTGGTTGCAGACGCGGTCGGCAAGGGCGCCCGCCTCGTTCTTGGCGGACCGCTTGACGGCGCCTTGATGCAGCCCACGATTCTGGACAATGTGACCGCCGAAATGCGCCTTTATTCCGAAGAGTCGTTCGGTCCGGTCGTCGCCGTCATCCGGGCGACCGGCGATGAAGATGCCATCCGAATCGCCAACGACTCGCAATACGGTCTCGCCGCTTCGGTCTTCAGTCGCGACACGTCGCGCGCTCTCGCCATCGCCGGCCGCATCGACTCCGGAATCTGCCATGTGAATGGGCCCACTGTGCACGATGAAGCCAACATGCCGTTTGGCGGCGTGAAGGACAGCGGCTATGGGCGCTTTGGCGGCAAGGCCGCCGTCGCCGAGTTCACCGATCTCCGCTGGATCACGGTTCAGACGGCGCCGCGTCACTATCCGTTCTGAGTGCGCCACGATTCGGCGATCGAATGAGGCTGCCATTTGAATGAATCGAAATCCCGTCAACGAAGCGACCGATGAACGCTCTTCGTTGCGTCGCCTCCTCAGTCCGCGATCCATCGCTTTAGTGGGCGCGTCGGAGACTCCTGGCGCGCTGGGCGAGAGCGTCCTTTCGAATATCGAAGAAGTGGGCTTCGCCGGCGATCTGTACCTTGTCAATCCCAAACGCGCCGTGGTTCGCGGCCGCGCCTGTATTGCGTCTGTCGAGGCTCTTCCCCCAGGGATTGACTGCGCCATTCTTGCCATTCCGAAAAGTGGCGTCGTCGATGCCGCCGAGGCCTGCGCGCGACGCGACGTGGGAAGTCTCATCGTCTTTTCCGCGGGCTTTGCGGAAAGCGGAGCGGCTGGGCGCGCGGCGGAGGGTCGCCTGGCTGCCATCGCGCGGGAGCATTGCATCGCCATCGAAGGGCCGAATTGCCTCGGCCTGGTGAACTACATCGATCGGCTCCCTCTTACGTTCATTCGAACTGCGATCGGCGAACCGGCTCGGGCCCCCGCGGTTGCCGTGTTGTCGCAAAGCGGAGCGCTTGCAGCGGTGCTGGGCGTGAACCTGCGCCACCACGGGGTGCGAATTTCCTATTCCATCTCGACCGGCAATGAAGCAGCTTGCGGCATGGAAGCCTTTCTCGACTACCTGCTGGAAGACGAGCACACGCAGGTGTTCGTGATGGTGGTGGAACAGTTCCGCCAGCCGCGGCGCTTTCTCGATTTGGCAGCGCGCGCTCATGTTCTGGGCAAGTTCTTTGTCCTGCTGCATCCGGGCAGCAGCGCGGCCGCGCGCAGCTCGGCGATTACGCATACCGGAGCCATGACCGGCGACTACCAGGTGATGCGCGCCAAAGTGATGCAAGCGGGAGTGGTCGTGGTCGACACGCTGGAAGAGCTGGTGGATGTTGCGCAGTTGCTCATTCACCGCCCGGTGCTGCCGCAGGGCGGCGCCGCGGTGTTCACTGAGTCCGGTGCGTTCAAGGGTCTGGCTCTCGACCTGTGCGAGCGCATCGGCCTCCATCTTCCCAACCTGTCCGCATCGGCGTCCAATGCGCTTAAGGAGGTGCTGCCCGAGTTCATCGTTCCGACAAATCCGATGGACCTGACCGCGCAAGCGCTGGTCGATCCTGGGCTCTATCGCAGAACGCTCCCGTTTTTCTTGGGCGAAGATCGATTCGGCAGCGTCGTTCTCGTCATCATCCTCACCGACGCAGCCACGTGCGAGCTGAAGTTCCCGCCCATCCTCGACGCGATCCGCAGCCTCTCCACCACCAAGCCGGTGATCTTTGCCGCTCTCGATGAAGGTGCGCCCGCTCCAGCGCAATACGTCGAAGACCTCAGAAACCTCGGCGTGCCTTTCTACCCATCGCCTGAGCGCGCGCTGCGAGCGTTAGCGCGCGTGACGCAGGCGGCCGCACCGCGAGTCGTTCCGGTCGAGCGGCCCACGCTTCATCCCGCTCTGCCCGCCTTCCGCGGCAACATCCCCGAGTGGCGCTGCAAACAAGTGCTGGCTGAATACGGAATTCCCGTTCCCGAAGGCGCGTTGGCGCAAACGCGGGACGAAGCGAATGCGATCGCCGCCCGCATCGGTTTCCCCGTCGTGTTGAAGGCGCAATCGCCTGCCCTGCCGCACAAGAGCGACGCCGGCGGCGTGGTCCTCGGCATCGCAGACGCCGATGCGCTCACCGCCGGCTGGGAGCAATTGCAGCGCGATCTTTCGCGCGCCAGATCCGGTCTGAACCTCGACGGCGTGCTGGTCGAGCAAGCGGCTAGACCTGGAATCGAACTCTTCGCGGGGGCGCGCAACGATCCGCAATGGGGCCCCGTGCTGTTGGTAGGCTTCGGCGGCGTGCTCGCCGAAGCGCTCCACGACGTACGAATCATCGTGCCAGGCCTGCCCGTCGAGGCAATCGAAATGGGTCTGCTCAAGCTGCAATGCGCACCGTTGCTGCGCGGCTTTCGCGGCTCTCAACCCGCCGATGTGCGAGCCGCAGGACAGATTGTCTTCGCACTCGGCGAATTGATGCTCGCCAATCCGTCGATTCGGGAGATCGATCTCAACCCGATCGTCGCTTATCCCGATGGATCGGGCGCGATGGTTCTCGATGCGTTCATGGTGATGAGCGACGCATCGCCCGCGGAAGCATCTTAAAGCTCCATCGCGAGCCCGACGTAGTTTTCCGCCAGCGACGCGGCCGCGGCGCGCGAGCTGGTCACGTAATCCAATTCGGCGAGCTGCCGGCGCCGTTCGAAGGGACTTGCGTCTTCCAGCCGATGCAGCAGCATCGTCATCCAGGTGGAAAACCTCTGCGCC
Source organism: Acidobacteriaceae bacterium (assembly GCA_030040655.1). Lineage (GTDB taxonomy): Bacteria > Acidobacteriota > Terriglobia > Terriglobales > Acidobacteriaceae > Telmatobacter. Next base: position 8,259 of record JASHTH010000246.1, read on the forward strand.
TTCCATACGCGGCGAAGGCAAAGCGACGAATACTGCTCAAGCTGCGCCGTTGAATTGTCTTGGTAGTGGGCGCGCAATGCCTGTGCCAGAACGTAAACGTCTGCCATGGCCAGATTCATCCCCTTGGCGCCGGTTGGCGGAACGATGTGTGCCGCATCTCCCGCCAGAAAGAGCCGGCCGAACTGCATCGGCTCGATCACCAAGCTCCTCATCCCGGTAATTCCCTTCTGCAGGATTTTGCCTTCCGTGGGCCGCCAGCCGTCGGCGCATCCAAGCCGCGTGTGCAGTTCATTCCAGGTGCGCTCGTCGCTCCAAAGATCGACGTCTTCATTCGGTCTGCATTGCAAGTAGAGCCGTGTGAGGGATGGAGACCGCATGCTGTAGAGCGCGAAGCCACGCTCGTGGTGCATGTATAGCAGCTCGTCGCGCGAGGGAGCAGCCTGGGCAAGAATTCCGAGCCACGCGAAGGGAAAAGCGCTTTCATATTCGGTGAGCGCTCCTTGCGGAATCGACGGCCTGCAGATTCCGTGGAACCCGTCGCACCCGGCAATGAAGTCGCAATGGATTTCGTCTTCGGCGCCGTCTCGCGCGACGCGAAGCGACGGGCGCGGCCCGCCAATGCCGTGGACACTGACTTCTCCGCATTCGAAGCGAAGGTCGCCCCTATCGGCGAGGCGCCGGGCGATCAGATCCTTGATCACCTCTTGCTGTCCATACACTGTAATGGCTTTGCCTCCGGTGAGCTCGGAGAGTGGAATGCGGTATCGCCGCCGGTTGAGGCCGAGCTCGATGCCTTCATGCCGCATGCCTTCGCGATCGAGCCGCGACCCCAGTCCCGTGCTGCGCAGCATGTCCACGCTCCCCTGCTCCAGCACCCCGGCGCGAATGCGCTCTTCGCAATGCTGCCGCGTTTTCGCTTCCAGAACAATGGAGTGGATCCCGTAAAGGTGCAGCCAATGCGAAAGCATGAGCCCGGCCGGTCCCGCGCCGACGATTCCGACCTGAGTCTCGCTTCGCGCCACGCTAGCTCATCCTTGGCTGCTGGCCATCTATCTCGTCGAAGACTTCCTGCGCCAGTCGAAATGCGCTGTTCGCCGCCGGAACGCCGCAGTAGATCGCGCACTGCAGCAGCACTTCTCCGATCTCGCCGCGGGTGACGTCATTGTTGGCCGCGGCGCGCAGGTGCAGGCGAAGCTCCTCAGGCCGATTCAACGCGACCATCATGGCGATGGTGAGCAGGCTGCGCGTGTGCCGCGACAGACCGGGCCTTGCCCAGATCTCGCCCCAGGCATAGCGCGTGATCAGGTCCTGAAATTCGGCGTTGAACGGATTCGTTGCTTTCCGCGCTCTTTCCACGTGGTCCTCGCCTAGAACCGCTCTGCGCACGGCCATGCCGGAATTGAATCGCTCTTTCTCGTCCATCCTCAGGCCTCCTGCTCCAACGCGAACCCACGAACGGCCGCGCTGAATCCGTCCGGATCCTCGATCGGCGAAAGATGTGCCGTTTTAAGCTCCACATAGCGCGCGCCGGAAATGTTCTCCGCGAGAAACCGTCCGTCGCCTGGCGGCGTTGCCGGATCGTCGCGGCCGGTAATTACCAGGGTCGGAATCGAAATGGCATGCAAATCCGCCGTGAAATCCGCGTCACGGATCGCCGCGCAGCAAGCAACGTAGCCCGTCTGCGAGGTGTTGAGGAACATCTGCCGCACCGGCGCCACGAGCGCCGGCGAATCTCGCCGGAAATCACACGTAAACCAGCGTTCCATCACGGCATCGGCAATCGAGGCCATGCCTCCCTGCTGCACTGCGCGGACGCGCGCATTCCAGCTCTCATGCGTGCCGATGCGCGCCGCGGTGTTGGCGAGAATCAGTTTTTCCAGCCGGTCAGGCGCATGAATCCCCAGCCAAATGCCGGTCATTCCCCCCAAGGAGAGCCCGCAGAAGATGCATCGCCGGGCATCGAGCGCGTCGAGCAGGGCCAGTACGTCCTTTCCGAGGTCTGCAATAGCGTAAGGCCCGTCCGGCACGCTGCTCCGACCATGCCCGCGCGTGTCGTATCGAAGTACCCTGAAATGCTTCGCGAATTTCGGCGCGACGCGCTTCCACATCTCAGTGGTCGTACCAATCGAGTGGGACAGCACCAACACTCGACCGTTCTCCAGTCCTTCCAGCTCATAATGGAGCCGCAGGTCCTCGATCTTAGCCCGCGGCATCCGACCCTCCAATGACGCGCTCGATAAATCTCTGCGCGCTGCCGAGATAATGGCTTGGATCGAGGAGCCGATCGATCTCCGCTCGGGAAAGTTGTTCACGGACTTCGGTCATTTCAATCAGGATCTCTCTGAGACGCCGGTTCTCAGAAAGTGCGCGTTTCGAGGCAACGCGAACCAGCTCGTGTGCCCGTTCGCGGCCCATCCGTGCGGCCAGCGCGACGCTCACCGCCTCTGCCATCGCAAGACCGCCGGTTGCATCCAGGTTGAAAGCCATTCGTTCGGGGAAAACCCGCAGGTCCCGCGCGATCTCAATCATGCGCTCGAGCGCAGCCGCCGCCAGCCGAAAGATCTCCGGATACGTCTCCCATTCGGCCTGCCAATTGCCGAGTCCGCGTTCGTGCTCCTGCATCATCGCACTGAGCAGCGTGGAAACGAGCCCCGGCGCGCGCGTCGCAGCGGCAATGATCGCGGCGCTCGCAACGGGATTGCTTTTTTGCGGCATGGTCGAAGACCCACCGCGGCCTTCGCCGGCCGGCTCAGAGACTTCGCCAACCTCGGTCTGCATAAGCAAGGCGACGTCGCGCGCCATCTTGCCCACGGAGCCGATCAGCATTCCCAGCACTGCAGCCATTTCAACCAGGTTGTCGCGGTGCGTGTGCCAGGGAATCTCCGCTTCCCGCAGGTCGAGGTTGCGGGCCAATGCGGCGGAAACCTCTGCGCCTTTTTCGCCGAGAACAGAAAGCGTTCCCACCGCCCCGCCAAATTGCAGGACGGTGGTCCGCCGGCCTGCGGCATTGAGCCGCTGCCGATGTCGGCTCGACGCCGCAATCCATCCCGCGATCTTCAATCCCAAAGTCGTCGGAGGCCCGTCCTGCAGCCAGGTACGGCCAGCCATCACCGTTCCGGCATGGGAACGCGCCTGCTCCGACAGGAGCGCCTGCAGCTCGTCGACCCCTGAAAGAATGAGCGCCAGCGCTTGGCGCGTTTGCAGCACCAGCGCCGTGTCCAGCACATCCTGGCTGGTGGCTCCCAAATGAATCGAAGTCGCCGCCGCTTGGTTGCGCTCGCGCACTTTGGCCGTCAGCTGGCGCAGAAAGGGAATCGCCAGGTTGCCCGCCAAGCGAGCCTCTTTCGACAGCGACGGAATATCGACAAAATCCACATCAAGGAGCGGTTCCACCGCAGCCGCTGCGCCTTGGCCTGCAATACCCGCGGATTCGAGCGCGCTGAGCAGCGCCCATTCGAACCGCGTCATCCAGCGCAGTTGGTTTTGGAGCGAGAAGATGCGATCCATTTCCGGCGTTGAGAAGAACGGCGATGTCGATGCAGTCGTCATGCACTCGCTGCGGCGCCCTACCATGCGAAGAAGACCGTTTCTTCGTTCCCCTGCAGCACGACATTCCACTCGAGCTCGCCGGGTCGCTGCGGATTTTCCCGCGCAATGAGCGTGCCCCGGCGATGTTCCGGAACCAGTCGCAAAACCGCATCTTCAGCATTGGCCGGCTCGCCGGGAAAGTACATTCGCGTCATCAGATGGCGCAGCAAGCCGCGCGCGAAGACCAGAACGGCGACGTGCGAGGCCTGTTTCTCTTCCGCGCCGCAAAGGATGGCGCCCGGCCTGGAGATCGCGAAACAAAAGCTTCCCTCGTCATCGGTCGCCGCCCGCGCGAAGCAGGTTGGGCGCCCCGGCTCCGGCGGCTCTACCCTGCTGTATCGGCCCTCTGCATCGGCATGCCACACTTCCAGCAACGCATCCGGCACCGGAACACCTTTGCCGTCGAGCACTCGACCGCGAACGCGAACGGTTCGCGCAACGTCAGCTTCCCCTGAGGCATCCTGCGCACACAAATGCTCCAGGCCGATGCGAAAAAACGGCCCCACCGTCTGCGACCCGCTCGGAATCGATCTCATCGCGCTTGCCTCTCGAAGGGCGTGTCGAAGTGCGTCTCGAGCGCGCCGCGCAAAACGATGTCGAAGGAAAACGCCAGCGCGCGGTCCGGCTCCGAGCGGTCCATATCGAACCGCGAAACCAGGCGGTTGCGCGCCGATTCATCCGCGATGCTATTGAAGATGGGATCGAACGGCTGCAGCGGATCGCCTGGAAAATACATCTGCGTGATCAGGCGCGACAGAATGCCGGCGCCGAACAAGGAGAAATGAATGTGCGCAGGCCGCCATGCGTTGTAGTGGTTCTTCCACGGATAGGGGCCCGGCTTGATCGTCCTGAACATGTAACGGCCTTCCGCATCCGTCATCGTGCGCCCGGCTCCGGAGAAATTGGGATCGAGCGGCATCTGGGACTGGTCGGACTTGTGCCGGTACCGTCCGGCCGCATTCGCCTGCCATACTTCGATGAGCGCGTTGCGCACCGGACGCCCGTCCTCATCCATGACCCGGCCGTGCACGGTGATCCGCTCGCCAATCGGTTCCCCCGGGTGCTGCGCCGTCAAATCGTGGTCGAACGCGCCAATCAGGCCGTGGCCGAAGACCGGGCCATCGCAATGCAGCAGGGCTTGCGGCAGCACCACAAGCGGCATGCGGGGCGACCGGAGCACCGATGAAACATAAGGAGGGTAATGGTAGTCGGGCTGCGTCCCCGCCAGCGAGGATTCGAGGTTCTGTGTTTCCATCATGCCGAGAATCCTACACGCTCCATCGCGAGCGCGATTCCCTGTCCGACGCCGATGCACATGGTAGCCAGGGCGCGCTTGCCGCCGAATCGTTCCAATTGATGCGCCGCGGTGAGCACCAGCCGCGCTCCGCTCATCCCCAGCGGATGTCCGAGAGCAATCGCACCGCCCGTAGCGTTAACGTGTGCGGCATCGTCGGCCAGCCCGAGACGGCGCAGGCAGGCAAGCGCCTGGCTGGCGAACGCTTCGTTGAGTTGAATCCAATCGAAGTCGGCCAGACCGAGCTGCGATCTCGCAAGCAGCTTCTCCGTCGCGGGCACGGGCCCCATGCCCATGATGCGCGGAGGCACTCCGGCCGTGGCCGCTCCCAGAAGGCGCGCCCGAGGTGTCAGACCATATGACCTCACGGCTTTCTCTGAAGCCACGATCATCGCCGCCGCGCCATCGTTGATTCCCGATGCATTCCCCGCGGTCACGGTGCCGCCCTCGTGTAGCGGCTTGAGCCTGGCGAGCCCTTCCATGGTCGTATCCGGCCTCGCTTGTTCGTCCCGAGTCACCTTCACGGTGTCTTTCCCGCTTCGCGCTTCCACGGCAACGATCTCTTCGGCAAAAAAACCCTCCGCCGCCGCCCGAGCCACGCGCATCTGGCTGCGAAGCGCAAAAGCGTCCTGATCCTGACGGGCAACGCCGAAATCGCGCGCGACGTTATCGCCCGTCTCGGGCATAGAATCGATACCATAGCGCGCCTTCATCCGCGCATTCACAAACCGCCAACCGATGGTGGTATCGTGTATCTCCGCGTTGCGCTGGAAGGCCGATTGCGCCTTGCCGATCACGAACGGCGCGCGCGACATCGACTCGACACCTCCGGCAATGGCAAAGTCGATTTCTCCCGTCGCTATCTTGCGCGCCGCCACAGCCACGGCTTCCATACCCGATCCACACAGGCGATTCACCGTCATCCCCGAGACCGAATCCGGCAAACCGGCAAGCAGCAGCGCCATGCGCGCCACGTTGCGATTGTCTTCGCCCGCCTGATTGGCGCAGCCGAGAATCACATCGTCCAGTTGCGACCAGTCCGCCTTGGTGTTGCGTTCCATCAGCGCGCGAATCGGCGCCGCGGCCAGATCGTCTGTGCGGACTGTCGCCAACGCGCCGCCGTAGCGGCCGATGGGCGTGCGCACCGCATCGCACAAAAAGGCGGCGTTCATGCGGCGACTCCCGCCGAGCCATGCGCTGCCGCCGTTCGCGCCAACAAATCGCGCAACGTGGTCAGTTCCAATCCGGTCGGCGGCTCTGTCATTCGGCAATCGTCGCTGAACCGAACTTCCCAACCGGTGTTCGCGCGTATCCGCTCGCCGGTGATTCCCGGATGAACGCTAGTCACCGTCAACTCTCGCGTCTGCCGGTCGGGCCGCAGAATGCAAAGATCGGTAATGACGGCAACCGGTCCTTTGCCCGGAATCCCGGTGCGCTCGCGCGCGTCGCCGCCGCTGAGAAAACCGGCCGAAGTGATGAAATCGAGCTTCTCGACGAAGCTCCGCCTCGACTGCTTCACAACAACGAGCACCTCTTTGGCCGAAGTGCTGATCTCCGGCGCGCCACCCGCGCCCGGCAATCGCACTTTCGGCCTGAAATAATCGCCAATCACGGTGGTGTTGATGTTGACGAACCGATCCAGTTGCGCTGCGCCCAGAAACCCGATGTCCACGCGCCCGCCCTGCAGCCAGTAGCGGAAAATCTCCGGCGTCGAAACCACCGAGTCGGCGGTCTCGGCAAGGATGCCGTCTCCGATGGAAAGCGGAAGCACCGCCGGCTTGGCCCCGATAGGCCCCGACTCGTAGATGAGCACGGCATCGGGAGCATGAAGCCGCCGCGCCAGGTTTGCGGCCGTCGAGGGCAGGCCGATGCCGACAAAGCAGATTGCGCCGTTGCGCAGCATGCGCGCCGCGGAGACCGTCATGATTTCTTCGCTGGTAAAATCGCTCTTCATCAGCGCACCGCTTCCTGTCTGCCGCCACTCCCCAGCACTCGCAGGTATTGCACGAAATCCGCGGTTTCCAAAACGTGCTCCTTCAGCCAGGCGCGGAAGCTTTCGCGTTGGCGCGAAATCGCGTCCCAGCGAAGATAAAACGCATTGTCGCGCTCATAGTAGCCATGCGCATACGACGGCCTGGCGCCTTGAGGCACGAGGCAAACGGCATCGACCACCCAGCTCGGCAAAATGCATGCATTTGCCGGTGCGTCCAGGGATTCGACCCGCTCTTCCACGGTGACGATGGAGCGCTTCGCGGCGAGAACAGCCTCCTTCTGCACCCCCAGAATCCCCCAAAGCAACACGTTGCCCTTGCGATCGGCTTTCTGGGCGTGAACGATCGCAACGTCGGGCCGAATCGACGGTGTGGCGGCCAGGCGCTCGCCGGTAAACGGGCAGGTGACGGACCGGATATGGGGGCACATTTGCTCGAAACTCGACCCGACATACCCGCGCAGCACTGCGAACGGCAGATTGGCCGCCCCGGCAACGTAGGCGTTGGCCAGGTCGCTGTGGCTGCGCTCCTCGATCGCGAGCGGCGCGGGCCAGCCATTTTCTACCGCGTCGCGAAATCTGTGCAGCGATCCCACGCCGGGATTGCCGCCCCACGAAAACGTCAGCTTCGCCGCGCAACCCGCGCCGATCATCTGGTCGTAGATCAGGTCCGGCGTCATGCGCACCAGCGCAAGCCCGCGCCGGCCCTGACGGATGATCTCATGGCCGGCCGCAAACGGAATCAGGTGCGTGAATCCCTCCAAGGCGACAATGTCGCCGTCGTGCACGCACGCGGCAATTGCCTCGGAGAGTAAAGACCACTGAGCCATGGATGGATCGGGAAATCGCGGACGCGTCCATTATCTATGAATGGGTCGGGAGTTAGAAAGGCGGCGCATGCGCCCCGGCGGGAGAAGCAAAATAGCGGGTCCAGAAGCCGACCTTCTCCGGATCCGCCAGTGGCATCGGCCCGGTCCGCACGCCGATTTCCATCGTTGCCGGAGCATTGGCTTCAACCCGCGGCCATTTCGGCAAATCCCGGGCATTGGGATTTCCCTGCGCAGCGAAATTCTTCAGATAAGTCGAAGCCTCCTGCGCAATCTTGAAGTCAACCGGTTCGTATGGCCGGTCCAACACTTTCAGATTGAGGAAGAAGTAAGGGATTTCTCCTGTGTGGAAGGCTCCGAACTCGGGATGCTGTGGCCAGGGAATGGCCCGGTCAAAGTAGTAGGTAAACACCGGCTGCCGATGGTTCTTTTGGCGCCGGCTCGCCCACAGGAACATGGAGACGCGATCGCGATCCTGAATGCTCTGGGCCAGCATCGCCTTCACCTCGTCGGAATTCTTCGCCGGATAAAGCCGTTCGAATTCGCCGGCCATTTCGCCATATTGCGCCTCCGCCATCTGATGGAACTGCTCCGGCGTTTGCATGCGCGGCGCAAAAAGCAGACCGTCGCCGGCCTGATAACCGGTGATCACCGCGACGTCGTTGTCCGCGCCGCGATCGCTCAGAGCCTGTGGCGAATCGGGAAGAACCCAGCCGTCGATATCGGGAGCGAATCGCAGCGGGCTGTCCTGAGGCCCCGGCAACAGATCTTCAGCCGGAATCGCACGCAGTTCCTTGATGGAAGCCGCATGGTGAGCAGCGGCGAATTTTGCTCCCGCTTCTTCCGCCATCTTCAGCGACGCCATGGGCAGCCCGGCGATCCCTATTCCGCTGTCGGCCATGGCGCGCTCAATGATGCCCGCCGCAAGAGGCGAGGCGACCAGCGCCTCCACGCTGAAGGCGCCCGCCGATTGGCCCCAGATGGTCACGCGATGGGGATCGCCGCCGAAAGACGGGATGTTCGCCCTTACCCATTGGAGCGCGGCAATCTGATCCAACAGGCCGTAGTTACCCGAAGCATGGTGCTCCGATTCGGCCGTGAGATCGGGATGCGCGAGGAATCCGAAGACTCCGAGACGGTAATTGATGGTCACTATCACAAGGCCGGTGGCGGCCAGATGTTCGCCGTCGTAAACGGCGATGTCGCCGGCTCCCTCCGAGAACCCTCCTCCGTGGATGAAGACGATAACCGGCAACTTGGCGCCTGAGTGCGGCTTCGGCGTCCAGACGTTCAGGTAGAGACAATCTTCGCCGACCTTGTTGTGCGTCAGAAACTCCGAGGTCCATGGCAGAAACTCCTGCCGCTCGTGCTGCATGCAACTGGCCGCGAAGAGGTCGGCTTGGCGTATTCCTTTCCAGGGCTGAACCGGCTGCGGCGGCCTCCAGCGCAAATCGCCGATCGGAGGAGCGGCAAACGGGATGCCTTTGAACGAAACCACGTTCGATTGCGGCGCTCGCACTCCCGACACGGTGCCGGACTCGGTGCGAACGTTGACATCTGCGCCATGGAGCGCGCTTGCGGGACAGCTGATGCTTACCGCCAGCGCCAGTGAAATCGGAATCCTCATAAGCATCCTCGCGCCGTCTCGCCGCGTCTTCGCGGCTCTCTTCGATGATTTCGCCCAGTTCCTCGACCGCACACTGCCGACCATGGAATTCCATCCGGGCATCTGTCAATTGTATTTCTCCGCGTACACTATTCGAACGGATGTACAGATCGACCTACTGTCTCTAAACTTCGGGGCCTACCGGGCTTCGAGGAAATGGAGGACGCTATCGGCTTGGCCATTTGGGGCGCTGTGACCGTCTTGTGCGTTTTGGCGGCTATCCTCAGCCGCCGATTCTCACCACTGGCCGCACTCGTGCTTTTTCCCGTCCTCGCCTCGCTGGGCAGCGGATTCGGTCTGCGCACTTCCGCTTTCGTCATCGCCGGCATTCAAAATCTCGCACCGGTTATCGCCATGTTCCTGTTCGCCATTCTTTTCTTCGGCGTCCTGACCGACGCGGGGATGATCGCTCCTCTAATCCATCTGATCCTGCGCACCATCGGCAAGCGACCCTCGCGTATCGTTCCGGGAACGTTGTTCCTGGCCCTGTTGCTGCATCTTGACGGTTCCGGAGCGGTCGTTTTTCTCATCGCCCTTCCAGCGCTGCTCCCTCTTTACGAAGAAGTGGGAATTGACCTTCGCGTTCTGGCCTGCGCGGCATCGCTCGCAGCGGGAATCAATTTCCTGCCCTGGACCGGGCCTACGCTTCGCGCCGCGGCTTCGCTCCACGTTTCGCCCCTTGCGCTCTTTCTACCGCTCGTCCGCGTGCAATTGGTCGGATTGGGATTTGCATTGGCCGCCGCCATCTGGCTCGGCATTCGCGAAGAGAGACGGCTGGGTCTTCGAAAAACCGAGACAGGGCCGCATGATAGCCGCGTACCGGTTTCTCAGTTGAAAAGCATCCGGCTGTGGGTCAACGTGCTGCTGACGCTGGCTGTCCTCGGCGCCGTGCTGAGTGGCAAGGCTGAGCCGGCACCCTGCTTCATGGCGGGAACCGTAGTGGCGCTGCTCGTCAACTACCCGCACGCGTCCGGCCAGGGCGCGCGTTTGGAAGCGCACGCCAAAGCCGCCATCACCATGACCGCAATCCTGTGCGCGGCCGGAGCCTTCACGGGAATCCTGAAGGGAACGGGCATGCTGGCCGCCATGGCTTCGGCGTGCGTGCATCTGCTGCCCGCGCGGCTGGGTCATCACATTCCCTTTTTGTTGGGCCTTGTCTCCATGCCCTTGAGCTTGCTGCTCGATCCGGATTCGTTCTACTTCGGCGTGCTGCCGGTGGCGGCCGCAGCTGCGGGCGCATACGGAGTTGCGCCGCTCAAGGTTGCACAGGCCGCATTGCTGGGTATGCACACAACGGGCTTCCCGGTAAGCCCGCTCACGCCGGCCACGTTTCTTATCCCCGGGCTGATCGGAGTGGAGTTGGGCGAGCACCAGCGCTTCACCGGGCCTTTTCTGTTCCTGGCCTCCATCGTGATGACCTTTGCGGCCGTCGCGATGGGAGTGTTTTCGTTTTAGCCGAGAAGTGATCGAGGAGTTGGATGAGATCGCTGCGCATTGGAGCGGGAGCGGGGTTCGCCGGCGACCGGATCGACCCGGCCGTCGATCTGGCCCGCGACGGCAATCTCGACTATCTGGTCTTCGAGTGCCTGGCCGAAAGAACCGTCGCGCTGGCGCAGTTGAGCAAGCGGCAGGAACGCTCGCCGGGGTTCGATCCTTTGCTGCGCCAACGGATGGAGGCGGTTCTGTCCCTTTGCCGGAAGAATGGCACGCGCATTGTCAGTAACATGGGAGCAGCCAATCCGCGGGCCGCGGCGCAGGAGACCGTCCGGATCGCCCGCGAACTCGGCCTGCGTGGACTCCGCGTAGCCGCCGTCCACGGAGATGACGTTCTTCGCGAGGTGCGCCGGAAGGTCAAGCTCGAAAGCGGTGACTTGGCGCAGGAGCGTCTCGTTTCGGCGAATGCCTACTTGGGGGCCGACGCTCTGCTCGAGGCGTTGCGCAGTGGCGCCGACGTGGTTCTCACTGGCCGCGTCGCGGATCCTTCCCTGTTTCTCGCTCCCATGATCTTCGAGTTTGGATGGCCGCTCGATGACTGGAATCTGCTCGGACAGGGCACTGCCGTGGGCCATTTGTTGGAATGCGCCGGCCAGCTCACCGGCGGGTATTTCGCCGATCCCGGCTACAAGGACGTGCCCAATTTGGATACGCTCGGCTTCCCGCTGGCGGAAGTCGAAGAAAGCGGGATAGCCTTGCTGACCAAGCTCGAAGGCAGCGGCGGCGCGCTCTCGATTCGCAGTTGCAAGGAGCAGATACTCTACGAAGTGCAGGACCCCGCTCGATACCTCACTCCCGATGTCACCGCCAATTTCACCGGTGTTCGGTTTGAAGAAATCGCTGCCAATCGTCTGCGGGTTTCCGGCGCGCGCGGCACGGCTCGTCCGCCGGATCTGAAGGTCTCCGTCGGCTTCTACGAAGGATTCATTGCCGACGGGCAGATCTCCTATGCCGGGCCGGGAGCGTTGCGCCGCGCGGGTTTGGCGCACGACATTCTCTCAAGCCGCCTGCGTTGGATTCCGGCCGCCGATCTACAACTGAGTTTCATCGGCGTGAATGCAATCCACGGCGAGGCGCTCTCCGAGCGCGGTCCGGAAACGTACGAAGTACGCCTGCGCGCAGCGGCCCGCCGGTTGAGCGAACCGCAAGCCCGCAAGCTTGTGCAGGAGATGGAGAGCCTCTACGTCAACGGTCCGGCCGGCGGCGGCGGCGTTTCGACCTGGTTCCGCGAAAATATCGCCATGGACGCGACGTTTCTGCCGCGAAGCTCCGTTGCGCCATCCATTTCCTACGAGGTGGCCTGATGAAACTCCGCGAGATCGCTCATGCACGCGCCGGCGACAAGGGCAACCTCATCAACATCTCCCTCATCGCATTTGACGAGGCGGACTATCCGCTGCTCGCCGAGCAGGTTACCGCAGAACGCGTGAGCGAACTCTTCGCGCCGCTCATTGTTTGCCCCGTCGAGCGTTACTGCATTCCGGCGCTGGGCGCGCTCAACTTTGTCCTGCGCCGAGCTCCAACGGAGAGCGTGACGCGATCCTTGAATCTCGACGCTCACGGCAAAGGCCTGAGCTTTGTCCTGCTGAATATGGAAGTCGACATCGATCGCGATGGCCAGGCAGGCTGAGACGTTGACGAAGACCTACGGCCGATCTATATCGATTGCGGCCTCTCGCCGGTTGAAGTGGAATCTCGGACGACTTCGTCAGGCCGACGGCTCCTTTACCCGCCATCTGCAACGCGCGCCGAGCTTTTCGCGCCTTGCTTCGATGCGCCGCGTCTCACCTGCAGATTGTCCAGCGCGTAATCGATAAAACGCGGATCAAAATGGGGCAGTTGCCCTAGAAACTTGCAGGTCGCCACCACCTGGTCGACGATGAATCGCGGTTGATAGGCGGCAAGATCGGCTCCTTTGTCGACCGTCAGCCGGTGCACGATGAAGTCGACGACGCCATCCGCAAGCGGCAATCCCTGCCGCTCGCATTCCTTCTCGAAGATGCGCTTGTACAGATTGAGGGTGGGCGACCCGACCTCGATCTTGTAGGGAAGACGGCGTAGAAAGGCCGGGTCCATCAAATCTTCGGGATCGAGGTTCGTGGAAAAAATCACCAGCTCTTCGAAGGGAATGCTGAAGCTCTTGCCGGTGTGCAGCTTGAGAAAATCGACCCGGCTCTCCAGGGGGACGATCCATCGGTTGAGCAGGTTGGTGGGGCTCACCAGTTGCCGGCCGAAATCGTCGATTAGGAAGCAGCCGCCCAGCGCCTTCACGTGCAGCGGCGCCTCGTAGAAGTGCCCGGCGGCATCGTAGCGAAGATCGAGCATCTCCAGCGTCAATTCGCCGCCGGTGATCACAAAGGGCCGCTGGCACGGCACCCAGCGCGCGTCGTACTCTTCGCGCCGCACAAACGAGAGCCCGTCGTCTTCGCTGACCTTGGTGGGACTCAATGGTATATGCACGCTGGGATCGTGAATGCGGATGATCTGCCCTTCTACGATCACGGCATAGGGAACGTAAACCACGTCATGAAAGACGCTGGCCAAGCGCATGGCCACCGAGGTTTTGCCGTTGCCCGGCGGACCGTAGAGCAGCATGGCGCGGCCGGAGTTCAATGCCGGCCCGGCCTGTTCCAGGATCCGTTCATCGAAGGCCAGGTCGCCAAGCGCCGCGCGGATGCGCTCGACGGTGACGAGTTCGTTGGTCAGCTTCTGCAGGTTCACCTGGTCGCAGAACTCATCGATCGTCACCGGAGCCGGTCCCGTGTAGCTTACGCGCTGCAATGCGTCGATCGTCCATCGCCGGCCTTCTTCGGTGAACGCATAACTCATATCGAGCAAGCTGTCGGAATTGCGCGAACCGAGCGTGTGCAGCAGTTGGCGGTCCACCGCCATGCGCACCAGATCCATCACGATATGCAGGGGCAGCTTGATCGCATCGACGTACTGCCGGATTCTAGCCAGCCGGTTGGTATAAATGAGCTTGAGCAGCAGCCCCATCAGATCGTTTTCGTCGATCCCGGTGGCCGCCAGGTCGGGGGGCTCGGCGGGAATGCGATGGATAAATCCATCGAGGACCCGCTGTTCGATCGCTCCGATCGCCACCAGGTTGTCGCCGAGGCGCCCGCCTTGCTGGGCCAAGCGTTCCAGCGCCTTCGCTACATCTCCTTCTGTGATCAGTTTGGCGCGAATCAACAGATCGCCCAATCGCATGCGCGGTCCGATGGCATCCCTCCTGGAAGTGCGAATCGATGCAGAGAATTCTGACGGACGTGGAACGCTTGTTCTTCGACCAGCATAACCGCCCGGCCCCGCACGGTCGAGATGACCAATGGGGAATCCGCCGAGGCGAGGGCTCTGACAGTTGATGTTTCAGCCGCTGGGTCCCCGGGTTCGGCGCGCCTTTGTTTTTGCGCCTGACCTGGGATAGTGCAGACTCCCGCAAAGAACGAATTCATTCGGTCAGCGCCGTGTTGCCTTTTATTGATTCCCGCACCGGAAATGTCCTGCTCCCGAAAGGAGGAGAACCGCAGATCCTTCGTCGCTGCGCCCCTCAGGATGACAGGCGGACATTTCTAAGGGAGCGATCCATAGCCGTTCAGCGGAAGAGCGAGAGGTCGATCGCCGACGCCATGGCCTTGTAGCCGTCGTCTCCCGGATGGAGATGGTCGCCTGAGTCGGCCTGCGCAGAGAAGGCCGAAGGCTTAGTAGGATCGCGCGTCACCTGGTCGAAATCGATCACGCCGTCGAAGGTGCCGCTGGTCCTGATCCAGTGGTTCACCTCCTGCCGCATCGTTTCGCCCACATCGGAGTAGTAGCCCGCGCCTTCATAGGGAGTCAGCGTTGCGCCGAATACCTTGATGCCGTGCTCGTGCGCCCGCGTGACGATCTGCGTGAGCGCGAAGAGGACGTCGCCGGTGGAGATCAGATCCGAACGCTCGCGCGGTTGCGCCACAAGTCCTATATCGTTGATTCCCTCGAGCACGACGAGATACTTCACGCCGGCCTGGCCCAACACGTCGCGATCGAAGCGCGATAGCGCGTTGGGGCCCGTACGATCGTGCAACAACCGGTTGCCGCTGATGCCTTCGTTCAGAACCGAAAGGTGCGCGGTCTTTTTGTCGGCTTGCAGGCGCTCGGCCAGCACATCGGGCCAGCGGCGGTTGGCGTTCATCGTCGATTTCGCTCCGTCGGTGATGGAATCGCCGAAGGTCACGATGGCGGCGGCTTTGTCGGAATCGGCGCCGACTTCGATGCCTTTCACAAAGCACCAGGACTCGATGGTTCGCGCGCCGCCTAGCGTGGCCGCAGCGGTCTCGTCGCCGGACGCAATATAGTTCGTCGACATTGCAAGGTCGTGGCAGGATGTGTCATCGATGCGCTGCTGAGGAAGGTATAGGCTGACGGCCAGACTGGCTAGCGGCGCAACCGACATCGCCACCGGATCGCTGATGACAAAGGCGCCGGCCGGAATGGTGACCGTTGTGCTGCCCGAGAAGGTCAACGCATGGTCGCTGCCCGGCTGAATGGACCCGTTGGCTCCGCTCAGCGCGACATGCGACGCGCCGATCGTCAGTGGGATGCGTCCAAATTCGTTGGTCAGCAGCACTCGAATCGATGAGCCGCCCGCACTGATCCGAACAATGTTGCGATAGGTTGAATCGGCAGGGGATGGCTG
>JASHTH010000247.1 GCA_030040655.1 Acidobacteriaceae bacterium
CGGTGGCGATATACATCCGCCCCGCACTGTCGAATGTCATATCCCAGATGTAGTGCGAAGTCGCGCCCGGCTTGCCGTCGTCGGGTTTGCTCTCGGACGTCCTGTCGCTTGCGGCGCTCGCCGTTCCACCATCGAGCCGGCCGGCATCGAAGACCACCGTAGCGCTCGACTCGTCCTGCTTCGTGGCCACTTCCGCCTTCAGCTTATAGACCTTGCCGCTGGGCACGGTCGCTGCATAAAGGGCCCCATCCGGACCCAGCTTCACTGCCTGCACGCTCAGGTCCTTGGTTTCGAAGAGCGTAAATGGCTTGCCGTCTCTTCCCAGGCGGAGCACCGCTCCCGGAGATCCTGTCCCCAAATACGCCGTGCCGTTCGTATCCACGGCGATCGACCACACGAACGTCGACGGAGTTATCAGAATCTCTTTCAGCGCCGGGCCTTGGCGCAGATGCCCGTCGCTGGTCAGCGAGACGCCTTGCGGCGTGCCCTTTTCGAACTCCTCGAGGCGCGACTGCGTCCACAGTTTGGTTTCCTGGGCAATGCACAAGCGCAGGCCCGCGACAGCGGCGATTGCCGCCGCCAAAGCGACCAGATTCTTGAGGGGAAAGAGTCGGCGCATCGAACGGATCGAGACAAACATGCTGCCGTTGAGTCTACTAGAGTGGGCGCGGCTCGGGCATCGAGGGCCAGCTTGGCGATGAGGTGCGCGGCAATCCCAGGTACACTGATGCGGACAGGAGCTTGCCGATGAAGCGATCTGTCGCCCTCGCGCTGTTTGCCGGTTCGGCGGCTGCTGCGCAGCTTCCCCCCAGTCCCGGCGCACCACCGCAAGCGACCACGGATCAACCGCCCGCTTTACGATCGCAATCGACCGTGGTCCTCGTTCCCGCGCTGGTCCGCGACAGCGCGGGCAAGGTTGTCTACACGCTCAAAGCCGATGATTTTCGCGTCACCGACGACGGTGTCGAGCAGAAGCTCACGTTGGATGAAAACATCGGCAGCGAGCCGGTGGCGCTGGTGGTGGCCGTCGAGACCGGAGGCGCCGGCGCGCGAAAGCTGGACGACTATCGCGACCTGAGCGGTCTACTGGCAGCGATCATGGGCGGCGTGCCCCACCAGGTCGCAGTTGTGGCATTCGACAGCACGCCGAACCTCCTGATGGATTTCACTCCCGACACAGATGCTGCCGCTGGAGCGCTCAAAAACCTGAAACCGGGGGACCGGGGCGCCGCGATTCTCGACGCTCTCGAGTTCTCAGTGGATCAGCTTCGGCCGATGCCTGCCTATCGCCGCACCATTCTGCTGGTCTCGGAGACGCTCGACCAGGGCAGCCAAACAAAGATCGACGAGGCCCTCCGCGCCATCGGCGACACCAACACCGCCATTTATTCGGTCGCATTCTCTTCGCTCAAGTCCCATACCGCGCACGAGGCTCAGCGCATGGTTCACGACGACGTACCCGGTCCCGATCAAGGATGCTTCGCGAAAGATCCCAACGCTGATGCGCACGAGGTGTCGAGCAACCGTGCCCTGCAGGCCTTCGACTGCCTGGGTTTGCTGGCGCCTCCGCTGCGGCTCGCCAAGCTTGCGGCCATTGCCGCCGCGGAGAGCTTGCAACGCAATGTGCCGCAGACGGTAGCGCATCTCACCGGCGGCGAATACCTTCCGTTCGAGAACAACCGCAGCCTGGTGCGCGATCTGGTCGCCATCTCCAACCACATGCCCAACCGGTATGGCCTGAGCTTTCAGCCGCAGTCGCCCCATGCGGGATTTCACGCGATCGAACTGCGCCTGAAAGACCATCCCGATCTGCATGTGAGCGCGCGGCACGGCTACTGGGTGGATGCGGAGACTGCGGCAGTCGAGAACCCCGGACACGAGTCGGCAAAGAGATGAAAACGCTCTGGTGCTGGCGGTGTTGACGCGAAATCCCAACGAGCCTGATTGACTTCGCTCCCATAAATATGGGACGCTGATAGGGTGAAGACCACGCTTGAAATCCCCGACCCCATCTTTCGCCGAGCCAAGTCGGTTGCGGCGCAGCGCGGCATCGCCCTGCGCGCTTTTGTGACCGAAGCGGTCGAAGAAAAACTAGCCAGTGCGTCTCAGAGTAACGAAAGGCCCTGGGTCAGGCTGGCTGGTGGGCTCAAGCATCTACACAAAGAGACGGTGCGCATCAACGGAATCATGAACAGCGAGTTTGAGAAGATCGAGCCCGAGGATTGGGAGTGATCCTCGACACCAACGCTCTTTCCGCCGTAGCCGACAATGAGCCCGCAGCGGTTCGCATCTTCAGCCGTGCGTCAAGTGTCGAACTGCCGGTCATTGTACTCGGCGAATACCGCTTCGGGGTCGCTCACTCCCGGCGCCGCAATGAGTATGAAAAATGGCTTGATGAACTTATCGCCGCAATTCGCGTCTTGCCGGTCGATCAGGAGACTTCCGGTCGCTACGCCGAGATTCGCGCCGAGCTCAAAAGTTCCGGCCGGCCCATCCCCTCAAATGATCTCTGGATCGCCGCTCTCTGTCGCCAACACCGATCCCCTCTCATGAGCCAAGACCGGCACTTTGATGCCGTTCTGAACCTCAAACGGATCGGATGGTGAGCGTGCCGAAGTCAGCCCTCCCTCTTCGGTCTTACGGAGAGCTTGGAGAAAGTGGAGAACGAGACTCGAATGTGTTCGGAGCTCATGACGCCCGTACTCATCGCCCGCCGCGAAACTGAATGATCCTGCGGCGGTCGCGTTTCGAGGGCCGGCGCGCCGGCAACGGCGCGTACTCCTGCATGGCCTTGCGCTCTTCGGCGGCCTTGGCGCGTGCTTCTTTGCTGGCTTCGGTTTCGCGATAGAGCGTCTGCGCCACTGACGCCGGGCCGCGCATCTCGCTCAGCTTGAGGACTTCGATCTCGAACTCGCCGCTGTCGGTGCGCACGCGCAGCATGTCGCCCACGCGCACGTCGCGCGCGGGCTTGGCTTCTTTACCATTCGAATGAATGCGCCCCAGATCGCAGGCCTTCGCCGCCAGAGCCCGCGTCTTCAAAAAGCGCGCGGCCCACAGCCATTTATCGATGCGAACGAAATTCCGCGATTGCGAAAATTCGGCGAGGTCTTCGACGGCGTGCTTAGGCTTCCGGCTCAATCTTCCACACGTAGAGGTGTTCGGAGTCGCTGGACGTGGCCACGTTCAGTCCTTGCAGGCGCGTGGCGCGATTCAGCGCCGAACGGATGTTCTCTTTGCTGTCGGGCAAGGCTTCGAGCGGAATTTTGAGCGCCGAGCCTTTCTCCAGCAGAGCGATGTCGGCAAGCAACTGAGTCACAATCTGCTTATGTTTTCCATCGCGTCCCTTGGGAACGTCATTTTGCAGAATCGACTGAAATCGTCGATAAGGATTCTGAGTGCCCGAATTGGTCGCCATCCCTGGTCTCCTCGGCGGTTTTGCCTTTCCGGCCATACAGCCCTCCAGCACCGGGGCCCATCAAGCACAACCAGCTTAGCGTATTCCTAAGCTGCCGTAAAACTATATTTCTCGTAAATTTTGCTATCGTAAAAGTATCCTTAAATGTCGAACATACTATCCTGCAAGAAATTCAGCAACCTGCTCGCCAAAACTTCGTACAGCCATGTGGAAAAGCTGGCACTCTCTTATAGGGTCCTACAACTTCCTCATAAAAAATAGTTTACCCGTATCATGAGAACTCTGTTACCGTGGCCTTCAGAGGTCGAGAAGCTCAAATGAGCCAGCGAAAACACACCGCCTTCCCCACCATCCCCCTTAAAGAAATACCCGAATCCGCGTTGAAGACCAAAGCTGAGCCCTATCGTCCCGTCGTGTTGGTTGTCGATGACGAGTACGTGATCGCCGATTCGCTGGCCGATATTCTGAAGCGCAGCGGTTACGCGGCCAT
>JASHTH010000248.1 GCA_030040655.1 Acidobacteriaceae bacterium
CAGATCGGCTCCAACAACATGAACGGCGCGTATGCGCTGGCCAAAGAACTGGCGGCGAAGATCAAGACCATGCGCAACGTGAGCAGCGTGTATATCCCGCAGGATCTTGACTATCCGGGAATCGCGCTGAAGATCGATCGCGAGCGCGCCAGCCTGATCGGCCTTTCGGCGAAGGACGTGGTGGACAACGTGATCACGGCGCTGACTTCCGACGGCATGATCGCGCCGAGTTACTGGATCGATCCCAAGAGTGGTAACAACTACATGGTCACGGTGCAGTACGAGAATCATTGGATCGACAACATGACGATGGAGGATTTCGAGAAGATTCCGCTGCGCGGCTTGCAGCCGGGAGGATACTCGCCGATGCAGGAGGGTCGCGCAGCGGCTGAGGAGCCGAGGCGGTTCTGGAAAGGCGATCACACGCAGGGCTACACGCCGCTTAGCTCGGTGGCCAATATTCAGATGATCAACACGCCCACCGAAGTCGACCATTACCAGATCCGGCGCGTGATCGATGTCTATGTGGCGACGAAGACCGAAGCGCTGCAGGCAGTGGGAGCGCGGATCAACCGGCTTCTGGAGAGCACTCCGCACGATCGCAACACGGTGCTGAAGGTTCGTGGCGCCGTGGTGAATATGAACCAGGCGTTCGGGGAGTTCGGGTTGGGCCTGGTGATCGCCGTGCTCATGGTCTACCTGATCCTGATGGCCCAGTTCCGCTCGTTCATCGATCCCTTCATCATCCTCATGGCCATTCCGCCGGGGCTGGCCGGCGTGGTGATGATTCTGCTCTTCACCGGCAGCACTCTCAACATCATGTCGCTGATGGGCGTGATCATGATGACCGGCATCGTGGTTTCGAACAGCATTCTCATTGTGGAATTCGCGGGCATTCTGCACGGGCAGGGCGAGCCGCTGCTCGAGGCCGTGGTGCACGCGTGCAAGATTCGCCTGCGGCCCATCCTGATGACTTCGCTAGCCACGCTGCTGGGCATGATTCCGATGGCGTTGGGCATCGAGACCGGCAGCGAACAATACGCGCCGCTGGCGCGCGCGGTGATTGGCGGACTGGGCGCGTCGGTGGCCGTGACCGTGTTCCTGGTTCCGGCCGTGTACCTGCTGATTCACGGAAGGCGTGAACTGCGTACCGCAACACAAGAAGGAGGGGCGCGCTAATGCCGAGGTTTGCGCTCAAATTCCCGTTCTTCATTCTCATGCTCTGCCTGCTCGTCGGACTGGTCGGCGTGGTGAGCATCGTGCGCATGCCGGTGGACCTCTTCCCCGACATCGATATGCCGGTGGTGGTGGTGGCTACGTTTTACAACGGCATGCCGCCGCAGCAGATCGAAGCCGACATCACCAATACCTTCGAGCGTTTCTTCACGCTGGCGGCCAATGTCGACCACAGCGAGTCGCGATCACTCACCGGCGTCAGCCTGATCAAGATCTACTTCAAGCCGGGAACCGACGCCAACGCAGCGTTGAGCAACATCGCCAACCTGGCCATGGCGGACCTTCGCCGGTTGCCGCCGGGCACTTTGCCGCCGGTAGTGCTGGGTATGACGGCCTCAACGCAGCCGGTGTGCCTGGTGACGCTGAAAGGCCAGGGATTGAATGAGACCAGCCTGAAAGACCTGGCGCAGTTCCAGGTGCGCAACCAGATTTCGAATGTGCAGGGCGCCTCGGTGCCGCAACCGTATGGAGGGACCTATCGGCAGATTCAGATTTACGTCGATCCGCTGAAACTCGAAGCGCGCAACATGGGCCTGAACGATGTGGTCAAGTCGGTGAACGACTCGAACCTGATTCTGCCTGCGGGCGATGTGCGCATCGGCTCGAAAGACTACAACATTTACGCCAACAGCCAATTCCCCGACGCCAAGTCGATGAACGAAATGCCGCTCAAATCGGTGGGCAACTCCTCGGTGCTGGTGGCCGACGTGGGACACGCGGAGGACTCGGGCGCGCTGCAGTACAACATCGTGCGCATCGACGGCCAGCGCTCGGTTTACGTCCCCATCTTCAAGCAGGGTGGCAACAGCAACACCATCACCATCGTGAACGGCATTAAGGAGGCGATCCGGCGCCTGGTCGACATTCCCGAATCGCTGAAGACCGAAGTGGTTTTCGATCAGTCGGTGTTTGTGAAGCTGGCCATCAGCAACGTCTCGCGGGAGGCGGCGATCGGGCTGGTGCTGACCGGGATCATGATCCTCATCTTTCTGGGCAGCCCGCGCGCCACCATCGCTGTTTTACTCGCTGTTCCGCTGTCGATGATCGTCTGCCTGCTGATCACCAACTTTATGGGCGGGTCGATCAACACCATGATCCTGGGCGGGCTGGCGCTGGTGTTTTCGCGGCTGATCGACAACGGCGTGATCGTGCTCGAGAACATCTTTCGCCATATGGAGATGGGCAAGTCGCCTTACGATGCGTCCGCTGAGGGCGGCACCGAGGTGAACATGGCGGTTTTGGCGGCGACGTTTACGACCGCCATCGTCTTCTTTCCGGTCACCTTCTTCCAGGGTGTGAGCAAGTACATCTTTACGCCGCTGGCGCTGGGCGTAGCGCTGTCGATCTTTGCCTCGTTCTTCTTCGCCATGACCGTGGTGCCGCTCTACTGCTCGATGTTCATTCGCCCGCACCCGCACGGCGAGCACGCGGGAGAATCGAAGCCCAATATCTTTGAGCGCTTCGACCGCGCATTCAATGCAAAGTTTCACGCCATGCTGAATTGGTATGAAGGCCTGGCGATACGCGCCATGCAGCGGCCGGGTGTGACCACGGCAGCGATCTTCGGCGGCATGATCGTCGTGCTCGCGATGACCTACCCCTTCCTGGGCCGCGCCTATTTTCCCCGCACCGATCCGGGCCAATTCATCATCAACGTGCGCATGCCCAGCGGAACGCGGCTGGAGGTCAGCAACCGTTACATGGAAAACGTGGAGAACATGATTCGCAGCGCGGTGCGGCCGAAAGACCTGGACATGATCGTCTCCAACATCGGGGTCTATCCCGATCTTTCCGCCATCTA
>JASHTH010000249.1 GCA_030040655.1 Acidobacteriaceae bacterium
CTCCACGGCCTCGGCGACGGCGATGCATTGCGGCAGGGTGAAGCAGACCGTGGCATTCACGCTGATGCCGCGATAGGTGGCTTCTTCGATGGCGGAGATTCCCGCGCGCGTGGCCGGAATTTTCACGATGATATTCGGCGCCAGGCGATGAAACTCCTCCGCCTGGCGAAGAATGGCCTCGGTGTTGCGGTAAAAGCGCGGGTCGGTCTGAATGGAGAGCCTGCCGTTGCGTCCCTTTTGAGATTCGAAGACCGGCATGAGCAACTCGGCGGCTTTGGCGGAGATCTCGCAGACAAGTTGCCAAGCGATTTCATCTTCTGTCGCACAAGGCCGCTCGGCAGCCAGTTCCAGAATCCGGCCGCGCCACGACGCCATTTCTTTTTTCAGCACTCCGGCAACGATCACCGGATTGCACGTGGCGCCCACCGCTCCATGCTCCATGGCGCCGGCCAGCTCCGCGATCGACGCCGAGTCGTTCCACAGGCAGGTGGGCGTGGATTGCGTCATCTCGTGCAGCGGGCTCTTGTATTGGACCGGCGCAATCACAATCGTCGCTTTCCTCCCGACGCTGGGCACTGCGGAAAGGGTGAGCTTGCAGTCATCTTAAATGCGCCGGTCCGGTTCCGATCGCTTCCGGCCTTGCGCCGGCTTCTACCGCGCAGGGCTTTGAGCTGCGATGCGATTCTTCGGCGGCTACGGCGATCTCCAGCGCCCTCAGTCCATCCTCCGCTGTAACTTGGGGTGGCCGGTCGCCGAGCATGGTCTCAACGAAATCCTGCATCTCCGCGAGGTAGGCGTCGGCGAACCGGGTAAGGAACTGATCCGCCACCGGGCGCAGGCTGCCGCGCGCATCGAACAGCGTCACCGGGCGCTGCTGCAGGCTGCCCACAAAAATCGATCCGCGGGAACCGACGATCTCGGTACGCACGTCATAACCATAGGTCGCCTGGATGTAGGATTCGATATTGCCGATCGCGCCACGCGCGAATTTCAAATTCACCAGGGCCGCAACCACGTCTCCGTAGTGCGCGATGCGCGGATGGATGGCGACGGTAGTATAGGCGTGCACTTCCACGACTTCATCGCGCAGGAGCCAGCGCACGAGGTCGAAGTCGTGGATGGTGTTGTTGTAAAACAGCATGCCGTTCAAACCGGCCTCGTAAAAAGCCATGGGCGGCGGATCTTTGTCGCGCCCGATCGACTTGATCAGCACCGGCTCGCCGACATCGCCGTCCTCGATTTGCTTCTTGGCGGCCAGGTATGCGGGGTCGTACCGGCGCATGAATCCGATCTGCAGGCGAACGCCGGCCCGCTGCACTGCGGCCAGAGCGGCGTGGGCATCCTCAAGGTTGGTGGCCAGGGGCTTCTCGCAAAAGATATCTTTCCCCGCCGCCGCCGCGATGCGAATTCCCTCGGCATGCAGCTTGTCCGGAGTTGCGATCACAACGGCATCGACATCGCTGCGCTCTGTCATGGCTTCAAGGCCGGCAAAGGAGTGTTCGATGCCCAGCTCGCCAGCCACGCGCGCGGCGTGGGCAGAGTTTACATCCGCCACGGCCACCAGACGGGCATTGGGCACGGATCGGCGCAAGTTCTCCACGTGCCTCCGTCCCATCTCTCCGACTCCCGCCACGCCCACGCCGAGAGTTGCCATTCCGTGCCTCGCATCTTACCGGTTTGCAAGAGCCTCGGGTGGAAAATCCGAACGCGCATTCCGCCGGCCCGAGCTCTTTATCACAAAAGCACAGGCGAGGCGTGGAGAGCAAGCAAAATCCTCAACAATTCAAGTGTTCGCTCGCGCCGGCACATTTCGCGCGATGAGCCGCGCGCTTGCAAAGGAGGCTAGTCGCCGCCGCTTCCGGCTCTTGACACTAGGCTTCTTCTGCACTATAAATTTCTCAACATATCCTAAGCGATTAGGAAGGGCGCCGGAACTTGACCATGGCTGGCCGCCTGACGGCAATCTCAGCATGTCTTATGCTGAAGCCCAGGCCTCCGCGACGGTAGCGCAGCGCACCTCAGCAAGAAAGAGAGAACCAGGCATTCCGATGACGAGCGCAGTGACCGAGGTGAAGATGAGCGGCATCGAGAGGCGTTTTCGGTTTGCTTCCGCACCGGATAGCTGGGGGGTTCTCGACTTTGCTGGTCCCTCATGGGAGCAATCTTACGAGACGATGCTCGACGAGATGGCCGCGGCCGGCTACTCCGGGACGGAGCTCGGACCGTACGGCTTCTTCCCCACCGAGGCCGCCGTGCTGCGCCCGCAGCTTGAGAGCCGGGGGCTCCAATTGCTTGGTTCGTTCGTTCCCGTGGTGCTCAGCGATCCCGGATCGGCCGCGATCGCGGTTGCCCGGATCAGAAAGGTAGGCGCGCTGCTGGCCGCGCTGGACGCGCCATTTCTGGTGATGGCCGATGTCCAGTCGGCGGAGCGCGATGCCGTCTGCGGCCGCGTGGTGGAGGGGCAATCGCCCGCGCTCACACCCGAGCAGTGGAAGAATGTGGCGAAGATTGCCTCGGAATCCGCAAAAGTGACGCGAGACTTCGGACTCGACCTGGTTTTTCACCCTCACGTCGCCACGTATATTGAAACCCCCGAGGAGACCGAGCGGTTTTTCGATGTTGCCGCGGCGAGCGGCATCGGGCTGTGCCTCGACACCGGGCACTGTGTCTATGGCGGAGGCGATCCCATTCGCGAGACCGAAAAGTATCGCGATCATCTGCGCCTGATCCACATCAAAGACGTTGACCGCAAGATTCTCGACGAGGCGCGGCGCCGAGGACTCACTTTCGACGCGGCCATTGCGGAGAAGGTCTTTACGGTAATTGGCAGCGGATCGATCGATTTTCCAGACTTCTTTCGCACTATCGAAAAGACCGGCTACGCGGGTTGGCTGGTGGTTGAGCAGGATGTGACCTTCGGCAAGACACCGGTGCCTGCCGCGGTCAGCATTGCAGCCAGCCTGAGGTACCTGGAAGGCGTTGTGAAGGGCATGGGCCAAATGGCTTAGGGCAGTTTAGGGAATCGTGTGTCCGTTCGGACGTTGCCCAAGGTCGCCGCTCCCTGTTGGTCCCACCCCAACGACGAACACATGTCTTTGGGGAACCCGGGGTTGGTCGCGACGACTTTGTAATTTTTCTTCGGCTACATCGTTTTCTAAGCCGCCTTAGCCGAACGCGCAGGCTTCAGGCGATAAGGCCGATGCGGATGGAGATATGCATGAAGAAGGAGAATGTCATTCACTCCCTCGCGTTGCCAGCCGAGCAGGGTGGCGCGCTGCTCGACTTCTCGCGCGAGGACGTGGGTTGGGAGTGGATGGGGTTCTCGGTGCGGCGACTTCTTCCCGGCCAATGCTGGACGCCCGCATGGCCGGGTGAGGAAGCTGCGTATGTCCTTCTCTCCGGCACATGCATTGCGGATTGGGGCGAGGGACCTTTGCGCATAGGTAAACGCGAAAGCGTCTTCGGTGGTCTTCCTTACACGCTGTACACATCGCCAGGCGGGCAGCCGAGATTCACGGCTGAAACGGCAACCGAATTCGCTGTTGCGCATGTCGCCTCCGCCGCACAGACTCGCTCGTCGCTCATCGGACCCGATGACGTGACTGTCTCGCTGCGCGGCGGAGGCAACGCGTCCCGGCAGATTGTCGACATCATGCCGCCGGGCTTTCCCGCGGATCGTCTTATGGTCGTGGAGGTGTATACTCCCGGCGGCAACTGGTCCAGCTA
>JASHTH010000250.1 GCA_030040655.1 Acidobacteriaceae bacterium
GCGGCCCTCGAGCTTCTTCTTGAGCCGTAAGAGCTCCGTCGACTTGCCTGAGCCGCGAAATCCCGAGAACAACTGCCGGCTTTCGACCCCGGCAAGTTTCAACTTTCGTGCCAGCCTCTCGATCGGATCGCCGTCCTCCAAGTGCTCGTAAAGGGGCACGAGACGAGGGTCCTCCGGCGGCAATGGCCGCTCGGTCAGGTTGTCATATATATGTTGGAGGAACTCTTCCTCTTCCGGCGTAAGCGGCATGGCACGTTCAGTGTAGCGCCGATAGGCCCGAAGCGGCAGTCCCTGGCCCAAGCCCGATCTGTTGCCCTGGCAGATACCGACGTCGGCGCACGCCATTTTGTGCCGCCGCTGGATTCACTCTAGGAGCTCAGCATTCGGCGAGGCCTCCCGGGTGATTTTTCATTCGCGGCGGGGATTGGCTGGCGGTCGCCGTGTCTACGCTGGCGCACGATTCGCAGAGCTCTACGAGATTCTGGCCAGCTGTCCATTGACACAATCCCACGATTATCTTGGGTCGGCGGTCGAGGCCCTCGAATAGTCATCCGCGGAGATGGCGGCCTGGGGCAGCAGGCGGTATCCGTCTCGCGTGCGGATGCGGTACCTCTGCATACTCTTGCCGACGAGCCGGACGTGGATGGTGCGCCAGCCGCGGTTGGGATTGGCCTGCGGGTAGTAGCTCAGCGTGTAGAGATGGCCCAGATCTTCGCGGATGGAGGCGAAGGCCTGCTTTTCTTCGCGCCAGTTCTTGGCGAAATAAGCCTTCCCGCCCGAAGTGCGGCTCATGCGCTCGAAAGCCGCGGATGAGATGGGATCGGTCTCCGCCTGCCGGGTGCTGATGATGTAAATGAGGGTACCCGTCGACTGCGCCAACTCGGCCACGTCTTCGGGAGGGACGGAACTGGCATTGTCCGGCCCGTTCGAGAAAACCACGATGGCTTTCCGGCCCCTGAGCGGCGCGGCATCTTTCACGGTCAGAAGCAGGCTGTTATAGAGCGCGGCGTCGTCGCCGGCGACCGTGCTGCGCACGCCGCTGACCACGCGGAAATGGTCCGAGGTCAGCGTGGCGGCGCGAGAGAGATTGCGGCTGTAGGAATAGAACGCGATCTTCGTTGCCGAATCCATGGAGCGGACAAAGTCGGCGATGGCGTCTTGCGCAAAGACGAACTGGCGGTACATGTAGTTGCTGGTATCGAAGAGGAGAAAGACGCTCGCTGGAGCGACAGCGGACAGGGGCAGATCGGCCGCGTTCGAAGCCGGCGGCGGCGCGGAACCGGCCGGTTTGGTGGCATCCTCTGCATCGCCGGAGTGCGCATGGATTGCGCCCGCCGACTCGCTGCCTTCTTCGAAAGTTGCGATCTTCTCGGCAATCTTGTCTTCGGTAATGGAGAAATCTTCAGGGCGAAGTCCGGCAACGTAGTTTCCCTTGCGATCGGTTACGGCCACGCTGAGCTGCACCAGAACCACATTGACGTGGAGACGGGTCGCATCCTCCTGAGCCGCCGGATGCTGCGTGCCTCCGGCGAGGCAGAACAGGCCCAGCACGGCTCCGATCCGGGCGCACGTTTTCTTTGACATATTCCTTCCCTTCCGCAATGACGGGACTCCAATGTATTCCATTTCTATTGCCGGGCGACAGTCTCCGCGGCTCCAATGGTGATTTTGCCCTGTCGAAATTCGTCTCCGGTCTGCTCCAGGGCACGCAACAGCGCCGGCCAATCGTCGATGTTGGTGGCGAAGATGTTGGCGACCATGTGCCGAGTCAGCGCCGGGACCAGCACGTTGAGCATCACCGGAGAATAGCCCATCTCATCGGCCAGCCGCGCCCAGTAAAGATTGTTCGACTCCCAAGATTCGCCGAAGAGGCTGCTGGCGTCGCCGCCAAAAGCGGGCAGGATGCCGGTGTTGAGCAACGTGCAGGAGTCGCTGCGCGCCAGCGCGGGATGGGGCACGCCGAAATCCCGTGCCAGGCGCGCGGGATCGGCTGCAGAAGGATCCTTGCGCGCCAGCTCTTCCAGCTCCTGGCCGGCCTTGCCTTGCCGTACGGAATCGAGCGGCGCGTCTTTGCGCATTTCGACGGCCAGGTAGAAACTCTCCGCAGGCGTCATCCTGGGAAGAAGTGCCTCTGCGGATTGCGGATCTTCGAGGGCCTTTTCGATCTGGTCGAGGCGTCCGGGAGCAATGCGAATGGAAAGGATGTCGATGACTCTGGACCGCAGTTGGGCGTCGCTCGCCGAAGCGATCATCAGCTCCTCGCCGGCGCGCTGGTAGAGGGCGGCAGCGTGCATTTCCTCGGGCGTGATGGTCCACCATCGCGGCAGCGTCGAGTCGACCAGAAGCGCTGGCACGGTCTCCTTCCAGATGAGGGCCTGGACTTTTTCCGGCGAAATAAAATCGCCCTCGGTCGACGCCAGGGCATAGGGCAGGCCGGAAAGCGAACCGATGAGGTAAGCGCCGCCGCCGGCGGTGGCTCCGATGCCAATGAGATCGGGATTGCCCCAGATGCGCCGGATGCCCTGGATCGAGCCCCCGGAGAAATCGTGCGAGCGGACGAAAAGCGGATTGTTGTGGAGCACCTGCGCCCCCGGCGGCTCATAGTAGGCGTAGTTGAGGCCGACCAGGGTGTCGCGCAAGAACGGGGTGAGCCAGCCGCGCGCGGCCTCGAGTTGCGCCGGCGAGGCCGGCGAGCGGATGACTTTGGCCAGATCGGTGCGAATCTCCAGTTCCGCGTGGCGGCTGCTGTAGATCTCAGGAGACCAGGCGGCGCGCTCGCCCTCGGTGAAGATCGGGCGCGGCATCTCGAATTCGCGGAGATTGCCGGCCAAGGGGAGCAGGCTGTCGCGCAAAGAGGCTGTCCGCCCTTGCGCCATCTCGCTCAAGCCATCGTAGAGCCCAAAGAGCGCGTCCAGCGTGGCGAGGCGCTGATCCTCGAGCACGGCGCGCATTCGGTCGGCGATTTCCCGATGGACGCGCCGGCCTTCGGCTGTCTCCTGCGAAGGGCCGGCGAGCAGATCGAGGATCTCATCTTGCGACAGGTTGGCGCTGCCGCCCGCGGCAACGAGGACCGATTTCAGCGAACTGCGGGCCGCCTCGAAGACTTGCAGCGACGAGGAGACCTGCTGGAACGGCTGCGCGGCATTCAACCACGAGGCATTCAAGGCTTCAGCCGAAATCTGCTTCTGCCGAGCCAAAATCTGCCAGATGCCGAGGACGGCCTGAAACGATCCCAGAGCGTTGGCGCGCAGGGCCGGGTTGGGAATGGCGTCGATTCGCTCCGCCGTGGCGATGAAGCGCGCAATCGACCCGTCGTTTAAGGTTGGAAACTCAGCGAAGAGCGGGTACCAGCTCGAAAACTCGAACCATTTTCCGGCCAGCAGCCGCACACTTTCCTCCGAGAGCTGTGACCCGGGCTGCCTGCGGCTGTCGATGGCGCTCAGGGTGAGATAGATTTGCATGGCGTTGGATTCGGCGTAGCGATTGGAAGAAGCAACCAGGCCTTCGAGCACATGATCGGCGTCGCCGGAGCCGCGATTGCGGCGAGCCCATTGATGCAACCCGCTCGATCGCGCCTCCTGATTGAGAATCTCCTCCCAAGCCGCAAGGCTGCCCGGAAGTTGCGGTTCGCCATTCGCCTGCCATTGCAGGCGGGTGAGCAGCATGAGCAGGTCGGCGTTCTTGGGAAAGACGCCGGCCGTTGCGTTGATGGTCGGGACAGTCGAGCGGTACGCCTCGTACAGATCTTTGAGCCTGGACCCTGAAGTCAAATGGGCTTGCTGTTCCCGGTCGACACGCGACAAGGCATCGAAGTAAGCCGCCAACCAGCCATGGTCTTTTTCGATCAGATGGATGACGAACTCCCCGGGTGATTTTGGACTGGCGCCCGCCAACTCCTCCCAGGCCGCCTCGGCGTTGGCGCCGCCCGGCACAACGACGGCGCCGGAGCGGATGCAGATGCGGCTCCCGTACATGTCGAGAAGGTTGGCGAAAGGAAGCAGCCTCCTCAGGCCCGGGGAACGCAGCAAAGAAGCCCGGGTTTCGTCGTCGACGCGCGAGATAGCCAGGTAGAGGTGATCCAGCCCGGGATCGTGAAGAAGCACGTCGAGGAGATTGCCGCCTTTCCACGTGCTCGCGGTCTGCCAGTTCTTTTCCGTAAGCAGGATCGGAATCGGCGTGGCTGGAAACGAATAGGCGAAGGGGCTGCCTCTTTGCAGGTCTTGCTCCAGCATGGTGAGAGGAAACCCGGAATCGACGGTAAGGAAGGCCCGCTCCGAGTTAGCCGTGATCAGCGCGGCCTTGTTCGGGCCACAGCCTTGCTGAAATCGATATCCAAGAATCTGCACCAGGCGGGCGGCTTCGTCGCAGTTGGTCACGTGAAGGGTGCCGGAAGGATCGGTCAGGAACTGAAGCTCTCGGGCAAGATGCAGGTATCGGTCGGCGAGCACCAGGTACTCGGTCTGGTGCTCGCCGTCGTAGCCCCACAGAGTGACGTTGCGGGCCAGCATGGGAAGCACGTCGTCGGGCGCGACCTCCTGGCTGATGCCGGCCATACGCAGGAACGACCGCAACGGTCCGGGAAGGACGACCGTCTCGACCGAAACGGACATCGACGAGGCCGCCGCAGGAGCATCATTTTCCACTCGCGCGGGCGCGCCCGCGCGATGCGGCGAGGCGCCGGCTGCCAAGCCGAACCAGCCCGATGCGCCAAGCAGCGCTGCCGCGAATAGAAACGGAGAACGAAGAGGGACGTACATCGACGGACTCCCTTTTGGAGCGAATCGATATTCAGTTGGATGTTCAATTCGAAGTAAACTGCAGGACGTTTTCACTCCACCCAGGAGCCCGGCCAACCCATCCGTCGATGAGGCAATTCGGATGTAGCCTACGACTATACTCTCTTTCTCTGACTTCTTTCATCAAAAGAAGAAAAGCCATGAAATGCCGCCCCGAACGCGACGGCCGCGAGCAGGTTGGGACCCACAGCTTCCCTCTGCGGATCAGTCTCTATATGCTTGCCGGCCAAGAAGCGTCTCGGAGGGATAAGGCGATTTTCCAGAGCGTTTTTAAGAAATATTGCAGGGCGAAGCTATGACGCTAAATCGCCGCGACCCCGGGGTCTCCAACGACATGTGTTCGTCGTTGGGGTAGGGGCGCGAGATAGCGGCGACCTTGTACCATATCGGAATCCTCACACAATTCACTAAAGCGCCGTAGACGCTTTTGCCGCTATCGGCCTGCGGCGGCCCGCGCGCGGGACCCTTCGAAGATTTCGACAAAGGTGCGGTAGTGTTCGGCGATCCCGGCCACGGCCGCTTCCCGCGTCGTTTTGCCGCTGTGCCAGGCCGAGAGCGGACCCCAGAAGTCCGTTCGGCCCACGGCAAAGCCGATGAACCCGGGAACTGTCGCCGCCGTGGTCAGCCATTCACGGACTTTTCCCTCGTTTTCGCCACGGCCCAGGACGATGCAGCCCACCTGGTCCCGCCCGTTCCGCTGCGCCGCCGTCACCATGCGCTCGCAGTCTTCGCGCCGGTCGAGGCCCTCGATCTTCCACACGCCGGGCTCCACGCCCGCATCCTGCAGCTCATGAATCGCCTGGATCATCAGGCGCGGCCGAATCTCGAGGTCGTAGGCGCGCTTGTCATCATGAACCGATTCAAGCTGTGCCTTTTCCGCCGGCACCAGCAGCTCGAACATGAAAAGACTGCGATTGGCTCCCTGCAGATAAACCGAAAGCAGGCGCAGGCGCTCGGCCTGCCGTCGGTTCAAAGCGGCATCGCCTTCGGGGTTGTAGCGCACTAGCACCTTGCAAAAGGTGGGATGAAAGGCCTCGATGTGTGCGGCGAAATCTTCGCCGTATTCGAAATCGAACTCCTCCTGGCCGCTCTTTTCCGCCGGGCACGCCGTGATGAAACCCTGCGACGATGCGTCGCGAAGGATTGCGGCGCCGAACTGCTCATCGACGAGGATGCCGGCCTTGGCGTGATCGACGCCCGAGGCGACGGCCGCCTTGAAGCCGTCATAGATGACCCGCTTGGCGGCGGCGATCTGCGCCGTCTGGTCGGCGCTAAGCGCGCCGTGCCAGCCGAACATGCCGGTCTCGAACGATCCTCGATGGTCGAAAGGGAGAACGTACAGTGGACGCTCGAATCCGCGCGGGGTCATGCGCTCACCTT
>JASHTH010000251.1 GCA_030040655.1 Acidobacteriaceae bacterium
TTCCAGGTCGCCATCAGGATGGGGAAGTTCCACGGAATGATCTGCCCCACCACGCCCAGCGGCTCGTGGAAGTGGTACGCGACCGTGTCGTGGTCGATCTCGGAGATCGTGCCTTCCTGCGCGCGGATGCAGCCGGCAAAGTAGCGCCAATGGTCGATCGCCAGCGGAATGTCGGCCGCCATCGACTCGCGGATCGGCTTGCCGTTGTCCCAAGTCTCGGCCAGAGCCAGGATGTCGAGGTTGGCCTCCATCCGGTCGGCGATCTTGTTCAGGATGATGGCGCGGTGCGCCGGTGGGGTGTTTCCCCATTTTTCGCGCGCCGCATGTGCGGCATCGAGCGCCAGGTCGATATCCTGCGCGTTGGAGCGGGGAATCTCGCAAAACGTCTTGCCGGTGATTGGAGTTACGTTTTCGAAGAATTGGCCGCTCGCAGGCTCCACCCACTTGCCGCCAATGTAGTTGCCGTAGCGCGGGCGAAAGCTCACCTGCTCGCTGAGCTTGCCCGGATGCACTTGCGAAATCGTCGCCATATCGCTCTCTCCTTCGGGGGATGCCGTGCCCGCCGCGGCGGACCACCCATCGGCGGGGTTCCGATTCTGAGGTCCTGTTCCCGATAGCGCAAGGAGCGGCTCCGGATCACCAATTAGCCGCTCCATCGCATTTCCTTCGCGCCGCAATGAAAAACCGGAAAACCGCCGAGGACCGCGGCGCAGGCATCATACACCTGCCCAGGCAACGACCGGCAAGCCGGCGCGTTTGTGGAAATGCAATTGGCTGAAGGCAGGGCAGTTCCGCGCAACGGCTGCCAAACCCATGGGTGCCCCATCCTTCCCGCGTGTTTTGCGGAGCGTGGGATAACATTCGGGTAGACGACGAAACCTACGAAGACGGACAGAGAAATCCCATGGAACCGACAGGCGAGCAGCAGGTGTTGCACCATCGCGGAAATACTCTTGTCCGGCGGCAGAAGTTATTGCCGGGCGAGGCTTCGCCGTGGCATCGCGACCCGTTTCATCGGGTGACCGTGGTCTTAAGCGGAGATCTGCTTGAAATCGAGTTTCGCGACGGGAGCGAAAGCCTGCCCTGGACGGTCACGAAAGGCGAAGTGGATTGGTCGGAGCCGGGCGATCGCGTGCATCGAGCGGTAAACATCGGCAAAGAAGTCTTCGAAGAAGTGGTCGTCTTCTTTCTCGATCGACCGGACGCCGTGCCGCAGCCGGAGGCCAATTCCCAGTAAAGCGTGTTTTGAGAAATATCTGTTTTGGATTACTTATTGAACCTCAGAGTTGAAACTCCTCAGTCGTTCGGCTCCCTTTCGCCACAACTGAAGTACTGCCCCTTCAAGACCGTGACTTGCAAAAGGACTCTCTTACGGCGACGGTTTTGCGAAGGCCGTGGCCGGAACGAGCGCGGGCTGCGCATCGCCGTCGAGGGTGACGGCGCCGTTCTCGAAGGTCGCGAGGGCTTCCTTGTCGGCAGCCATCGCCATCCAACAGACCGCGCCATTCTTCAGGATGGTGCAAACCGTTTCCACGGTGTAGGGGCGTTCCGCGTGGCCTTTCACGGTTGCGTTGGAACGGGCGATCCACAAGCTGTGCGTGCCCAGCGAACAGGTGGCGGAGACCCGGGCGGAGACGTCGAAACTGTTATTGACGCCCTCCATGGCGCCCTGCGCAAATCCGGGCAAATCCTTCTCGGTCATCTGTTCGCCAAAACAGTCGAAAGGCAGTGCCACGATCGAGACCACCGAAGGCGGGTTGCCGTGCCGCGCGGTCAGCGCCATCTGCACGCAGCCGATGCCGCGCTTCTCGGCATCGCTGGTCGCGCCCTTTTCCACCTGCTTCTGTACATCGGGCAGCGTGAGATTGCTGTTGAGCACCTCCCAGTCGGACGGCAGGCTGTAGCGGATGCCGATGCTGCTCGCGTGGGCCAGGAACTGCGGCTCTGCGACAGGCGGCGTTGCAGCGGGAGTCTGCGCCAGAAGCGAGCCTGCGGAAAGGAACGAACAGAGCAGAAAGAATTTGGGCTTCATGCCTATGGAATCCAGCATAGACTCTCTTGCGCCTGATGGGCGCAGGTCAAACCGGATGACGAGCCGGCTGCTGAAAGCTGATTGGAATGGATTTCTAGCGGGCTGAAGCCGGCGGTAAGAATTGAATAGAGGGCTCCTTTCGGCGCGGCTGAAGCTATGCCCTTTCAAAACTTTCGTAGAGCGAGCTTCGGCTTTGGCCTATGGCAACTGTCGACCCGTGTTATTGCAGATATGCCCACGCCGCCGAGGCGATCCCGAGGATAGAGAATACGATTCCCAGATACCAGTAGATACGGCTGCGCGTGAGCAGCGTGACCGAGGTGATCACCAGGCCGATCTCCAGCATGGCCTCGGACAAATCGAGGTAGGTGGCGCGGGCCTCGGCCTTGTCGACGCGGGCCTCGAGCGCTTCGGCTTTTTCTTGCGTGTCTTTCAGGTCGTCGGCCCATTTGGCCTGGTGGTCGGCGTATGCCTTGGCGGTTTTCTCCGCGGCGGCCTTGTCATTTAGCGTAACCACGCCGAGCAGATCGGCGGCCAGGCCGGTGTTGTAGGAGCGGATCTTCTTGGCCTGGTACTCATTCCACTGGTCGGTGGCCTTGTTCTGGTAAAGGACGGCCTCGGTGTGGGTGCGATGGCCCAGCACTGTGGCAATGGCCACGAGCACCGCCAGCACGCTCATGGTGAAAGCGACCGGCCTCATGCCGGACTCGCCGCCGTGCTCGGCGTGCTCTTTCAGTTCCTGGGCTTCGTTGGCTTCCATGGGGATCAAAGGTCCTCGGGTTTCAGTCCTGTCCGTTTCGCGATCTTGGCAAGCATCTTTGGGCCGATTTCATCACCGTCGTGAAAGGCCAGGTGAATTCGTACGAGTAATCGGGATTTTCAAGCTGCTTGTGCGATCCGCTGTTGCTGACACGCGGCTTTTCGCGCCAGCCGATTCGTTCCAGAGCTCGGTAGACTTTTCGTGCTGCTGTTGACGGCCAATGACCCACGTCATCAAGAGATCACAGTGAGTGAGGTGTTACAAGCGCCTCGGTCATAATGACTCGATTTGAGCTCATTCCTGCGCCTGTATACTCACGCAGCCGCGAACCGCACTTGCTCTAGTGCGCTTTGGTCCGTCTCGATGCGGTCCGCGATAACGCGCAACGCAAGGGCTTCCACCTTCGATTGAGCTTCATGCTTGGTCCCACCATAGGCGAGTACACCGGGCAAGCTCTCGATTTCCGCAATCCAGCGCCCATCTTCTTCGCGGTCGAATGTGATTTGAAGCTCCATGGTGACCCTCAACGCGAACATCTGCCGCGTTGCTCTATTCTACGCGAGGGTTGTTATTTTCGCTTCCAGCGTACGCCTTCCTTCGAGTCTTCGATGACAATTCCCTTTTCCGCCAGCTCGCTGCGAATCTGGTCGGCGCGGGCGAAGTTGCGCTGTTTTTTGGCCTGGGCGCGCTCGGCGAGCAGCGCCTCGACCTGCTCGTCGGCGATCGACTGGCGGGCCAGCAACTCTGGAGCGATCTCCGACTCGCGCCCCGTCTGCCTGGCCCATTCGATCGCGCGGCGGGTCGGCTCTTCGTCGCGATCGTCGATCACGTCGAAGACCGCATCGAATTTTCTGAGCACAGAGAGAATGAGGTCGCGGTCGCAAGAGCGCAGCTGCCCCTCATCCATCGCCGTGTTCGCTGTTCGCACTAGCTCGAAGATCGGCGCGCGCGCTTCGGCGGTGTTCAGATCGTCGGCGAGCGCGCCCAGAAAGTTGGCCTCGGCCTTGCGAGCCGCAGCCTGCAGCGCGGCGTTTTCGCCCGAAGGAAAGTTGCCCCCGGCGAGCCGACGATGAAACGTCCGCAGCCGCTCGATCGCCTTGGTTGCGTCCGTCAGGCTGTCGAAAGTGAAATTGAGCTGGTGACGGTAGGGCACCGAGATCAGCGCCAGGCGAATCGCCGAAGCCTTGTACCCCTTCAACAGCAGATCGCGAAGGGTAAAGAAATTGCCTTCGCTCTTCGACATCTTGCGTCCGTCCACGAGCAGAAAGCGCACGTGCATCCAGTGCCGCGCGAAGGGCTTGTGCGTCACGGTTTCGCTCTGCGCGATCTCGTTCTCGTGGTGCGGAAACATCAGGTCTTCGCCGCCGGCGTGCAGGTCGAAGCTTTCGCCGAGATACTCCATCGCCATGGCCGAGCACTCGATGTGCCAGCCGGGCCGGCCGCGGCCGATGGGCGTATCCCACGAAGTCTCGCCGGGCTTCGCAGCCTTCCACAGAGCGAAGTCGCGGGCCGAATCTTTCTCGTAACGATCGAGATCGACGCGTGCGCCGTCTTCCATGCCGCTCAGATCTTTTTTGCTCAGCTTGCCGTACTCGGGGAACGCCGCGAGGCGAAAGTACCAGCTCCCCTCATCGGTTTTGTAGGCTGCGCCGGCGGCGGCAAGGCGCTGAACCAGTTCGACCATACGCGGAATGTGCTCCGTGGCGCGGGCGATCACCTCGGGACGTTCGATGCGCAGCGCGTCGAGATCTTCGAAAAAAGCCTGTTCGAAGCGGGCGGTGTACTCGCGGAGGGTGACGCCGGAGGCAACGGTGTTTTGAATGATGCGATCGTCGACATCGGTGATATTCATGACGTGGCGCAGCGGAATGCCGTTCAGCTTGAGGAAGCGGCGCAGCACGTCGACCTGGAGAAAGGTACGAAAGTTGCCGATGTGGCCGTAATCGTAGACCGTGGGCCCGCAGGCGTAGATGCGCAGCGGCTCTCCGGGCGCAGGAGCCAGTGTGTCGACTTCTCCCGTAAGGGTGTTAAAGAGGCGGAGGGTCATCGGCGATTCGTCGGGCGGGCACATTCCTGCTGGCGATCTGAGTTTATGGCAGACAGCCTTGATTGTAGCAGCGGACCTGCGCCGTTCTCGCCTTGAGGCGTCTTTTCAACCGAGCAGTTTGGCGGCTTCCTTGGCGAAGTACGTCACGATGAAGTCAGCGCCCGCGCGGCGAATGCCGACCAACGACTCCATCATGGCGCGCGCCGGGTCGAGCCAGCCCTTCTGAAATGCAGCCTGCAGCATGGAATACTCGCCGGAGACCTGGTAGGCACCCATGGGCAAATCGAAGCGTTCGCGCGCGGCGCGCACCACGTCGAGGTACGGCATGGCCGGCTTCATCAGGATCATGTCGGCGCCCTCGGCGATGTCGAGCTCGATCTCGCGCAGAGCCTCGCGCAAATTGGCGCCGTCCATCTGGTAGGTCTTGCGATCGCCGAACTGCGGCGCCGAGTCGGCCGCTTCGCGAAATGGACCGTAAAAGGCTGAAGCGAACTTGGAAGCGTAGCTGAGGATCGGGGTCTGGGAGCAGCCTTCATCGTCGAGAGCGCGGCGGATGGCGGCCACGCGGCCGTCCATCATGTCGCTGGGAGCGACGACATCGGCGCCGGCTCGGGCCAGGCTTCCGGCGGTGCGGGCCAGCAGGTCGAGCGAGGCGTCGTTGTCCACGTCCCACCCGCCGTGCGCTTCGATCACCACGCCGCAATGACCATGGCTCATGTACTCGCAGAGACAAACGTCGGCCATGAGCACCAGTTTCTTCGCAGCGGAGCTTTGCTTAAGCGCGCGCAACCCCTGTTGCACAATGCCATCGTCTCCCCAGGCGCCGGTGGCTTGATCGTCCTTGCTTTCGGGCAGGCCGAAGAGCAGAAGGCCGCCGACGCCCAGGCTTCCCGCTTCTTCGGCTTCGCGAACCGCCTCGTCGACGGAGAGATTGAAGACGCCGGGCATGGACGGGACTTCGCGGCGCAGGCTTTTGCCGGGACACAGAAACAGCGGATAGATCAGGTCTCCGGGCTCGAGCGAAGTCTCGCGCACCAAGGCGCGCAAAGACTCGGTGCGCCTCAGCCGGCGCATGCGGGTGATTGGGAATGCCATGGGAACAGATTACCGCGCAAGGCAACCCGTTCCTAGAACCGGTACGATCCATGGGTTTGCGCAATTCAATTCAAATGGGAATCGGCAGTCGCCGGCACCTCTCGCACCAGCTTTGGAGATTGTGCGGGCGCGATCCAGCAGCGGCGGAATCCTCGCCACCTACCCAGGGAAGAAGATGCGTCCCTTGCCCACCGCAGTTCCATTCGGTCACGGCCAGCCCGCGATTCATCCCAAATTACATTCTCCTGACAATCCAACGACAAGCCGTCACAGGAGTTGTGCCAGGTTGGTAGCCGGGCGTTGGCCTGCACAACGCTTCACGGTTCGCGTCGAATTCCCGTGCGCTTCGTGCAACCCGTGCCAACGCCTGAATCAGCCAGGGGGCCAGTCTCGAGAGCAGTAAGCCGGATGACGATTATTGCCGGGAGGCATACGTCGCCGAAGATTTGCTGCGCAAAAAGGAGAATTTGGATGAAAACGAATCGCAGACAACTGAGCGTAATCCTGTCAGCGGCGCTGGTGCTGCTGGGCGCGGCCGGCGTCGCGTCCGCCTCGTCCCGGCATGGAGGATCCACGCCACCTTCCACTCCGGGCGATTTCCATGTCACTGCCATCACGACCAGCAGTGTTTCGTTTGCCTGGAACGCCTCGACCGGGGCTACAGGATACAACATCTTTAACGACACCACCGGGTTGAGCTTCAACATCGGCAACGTCACCAGCTACACCTGGACGACCGGAGTAGAAGCTGGCGGAACCTATTCGTTTCATATTCAAGCCTATGTTGGGCTTTACGGGACGGTGGTTTCGGCGCCCAGCCCCGAACTCACGGTGACGCTTGCCGGAACTCCGCTGCCGACACCCGTCCAACCGGCCGCGCCGGTGATCACGGCAACCAGCGTGACCTCGAATACCATTACCGTGTCGTGGACGGAAGCGACGCCGGCCAGTGAGATCAATTCATACGATGTCCTTGTCAATGGCATGGAGGATGGCGGCGGCCCCGCAAGCACCTCGACGTCGACTGCCGTCAATCTGTGGCCCGGCTACACCTATACCGTCACGGTGGTTGCGTATAGCCTGAACGGCACAACCGGCGCGCTCTCGACAACCAGCGCTCCGGTTACCGTGACAACGGCGGCAGCGACAACCGGCCCGGCGCCTGCCTCGGTCATTACCGCTCCCACCGACCTGACCGGCGACGGCGATGGCGGCGGCGAAGCCATCATTTCGTGGAACCCCTCGACGTCGGCAAACGAGCCGCAGGCGGATATCCAATATGACATCTATATCGATGGAGTGTTGGATTCGTTCGACACTTCGGTCGGTGTAACCCAGGATGTCTACATCTTCCCGCGAGGAGCCGCTGCCACATCGCAAGTTTGGGTCGTTGCGGTTGACCAGTTTGGAAACCAGTCGGCGCCGAGCAATTTCCTGACGATAACTAACTTCTAAGCCCACCGGCATCGGCAACGCCTTGTTTCAAGAACGCCAATGCCCCCAGACGAAGCCGGGCCAGTTGAGCTGCCCGCCGCCCAAAAAGGCGGCGGGCGTGTTTTGCGGACATCTTTGCGCGGGATGTGTCTTTCACGGGGGATCATTCCGGTGAGATCGGGGAGACTGCATTCATCGGTGCTGATTTACGCGGTCAAAAGACCGAATCGGGCTTGAGAAACGGGTCTTTCCCGCAGGCGGAGTAGACCGTGTCCGGATCGGGCATGGTGAACTGCGCCTGGATCACCGGCCCGGCGAACTCCACCGCGCCGACCTTTACGACTTTCGCTCGCAGCATGCGATTCAGGTCCTTTCGAGAGAAAAAGGCCGCCGTCCAGTCGGGGCTGACGTTATCGACTTCGATCACCCTGTGAGCATTGTCGATTTCCGTTTCGAGGCGGACAGGGTGTATTCCACCCACCGATTGGCTGAGAACCGCGCCGAAACTGAAGAAGTTTTGGATCACCTTTCCGCTTTCGCAACGGACGATCAACGAGGGCTGCGCCGCGATATTGTGCGGCGGCTTCAGGTACGATCCTTGCAACTGGAATTCCGTATACGTGTCGCCGTTGACGCCGCCCACGATGCGGCTCTCCCATTTGGGCGCGGCCTGGGAGAAGCCGAGAGCACTGATGGCGGCACAGCTAAGAAGCGCGCCGATCCAAACCCTCATCGTCTCCTCCCGTTGGCCGCAGTGTACGATGACGGTGCGTTCGGCACAAACTTCGAACCATGCTGGTCAGGCCAAAAGCCACGTTGCGCCCTCTCGCCTCGTACCTAATCCAAGCAACGTCATCTCCGGAGGCTTTGCACGAGTCGACCGCCATCCTGCGCGGTTGAGGTTCGAGCGCCCCGGCCGGCTTCTGCCTGCGAGAGCGAGCGCACGCGGCGGCAGAAAAACGCAGCCTCGCCCTCCGCTTGATTTTCAGATTGATGTCTTGGATAAATTGCTCAGGTTCTGGAGCTTATAGCGATTTAGGAAATACTGTAGGACGAAGCTATGACCCTAAGTCGGCGCGATCGCCAGAGAGCGACGACCTTGTACCGCATCAGAAACCTCACACAATTTCCTAAAACGCCATAGAACCATTGGTGCCGAAGAAGGGACTCGAACCCCCACACCCTTGCGAGTACATGGACCTGAACCATGCGCGTCTGCCAATTCCGCCACTTCGGCACGGGACACAAGGCCGGGTGATGGGCGCCCGGCCGGCAGCCATACTGAGTCTCGCAAAACGAGGGTGAGGAGTCAAATCGCGGTCTATCTGAAGTTGCGGGTCAGTTCCCCTCAGGGGCTAGGGCAGTTTAGGAAATAGTGTGTCCGTTCGGATATTGCTAAAGGTCGCCGCTCCCTGTTGGTCCCACCCCAACGACGAACACATGTCGTCGGGGCCCCGGTTGGTCGCGTCGACTCGGTGATCTTTCTCCGGCTACATTATTTCCTAAACTGCCATAAAGCCCAGAACTTCTTTTTCGGCAGGCATCGTATGGGCTGAAGCCCGTACCCTTCGCGCCCGTATCTCCGTGCTGAAGGGTCGTACCCTCCTCGCAGAGTCCGGTACCTCCGTGCTGAAGTTCGTATTCTCCAGGCCGAAGCTTGCACCCTCCAGGCAAACGCAATACCCGTGTTTGCGGCGCGTTTGTGGGAGAATGTAGCATCCGGTTGTGCCTTCGCTCGAGACTCCGGTGATGTATGTGCGCGGCGTCGGCCCGCGCGTGGCGGAGTTGCTGGCCGCCAAGGGCATTCAAACCGCAGAGGACCTGCTCTATCACCTTCCCTTCCGCTATGAAGACCGGCAGAATCCCCGAAGCCTGGACGAGCTGAAGCCGGGCGAGACGGCCAGCGTGATTGCCGAGGTGCGCGGCGCGGCGCTCTTGCGCACCCGCCGCATGCCGCTCTTCGAGATCACGGTGGGCCAGGGGCGGCTGGCGCTCAAGTGCATCTGGTTCAACGCGACCTATCTCAACGGCAAATTTCACGCCGGCCAGACGGTGGCGCTCTACGGCAAGGTCGAGCCTTCGCGATCGTCGAGCAACCTGAAGATGATCCAGCCGCAGTTCGAGCTGCTTCCCGATGCCAGCGACGACGCGGAGACCCGGCTGTTGGAAGTGGGGCGCATCACTCCGGTCTACGAATCGCTGGGCGGCTCGCGGCTGGCCTCGCGCTGGCAGCGCAAAGTGATCTTTCATCTGCTCGAGGGCATGCGCGGCGCGGCGCCCGAGTGCCTGCCGCGCGAGATGCTGTCGCGGCTGGAGTTGCCCGGCCGCGAGCAGGCGCTGCGCGAAGCGCATTTTCCGCCGGAGGGAACTCCGCTGGTGCACCTGCAAAGCGCCGCCACGCCCGCGCACCGGCGGCTGATCTTCGAGGAGCTGTTTTTTCTCGAGCTCGGGCTGGAGCTCAAGCGCCGCAAAATGCGCCGGCGCGTGGGCATCGCCTTCGCGACCAGCGACAAGGTGCGCGAAGCCATTCGCGAAGTGCTGCCGTTTCATCCCACCGCGGCGCAAAAGCGCGCGCTGGCCGAGATAGTCTCCGACATGCGCCAGCCCCACCCCATGCGGCGGCTGCTGCAGGGCGACGTGGGTTCGGGCAAGACCATCGTCGCGCTGCAAGCGATGATCGTGGCCATGGAGAACGG
This sequence comes from Acidobacteriaceae bacterium, assembly GCA_030040655.1. Classification (GTDB taxonomy): domain Bacteria; phylum Acidobacteriota; class Terriglobia; order Terriglobales; family Acidobacteriaceae; genus Telmatobacter. The sequence goes on from JASHTH010000251.1 coordinate 10,065, forward strand.
CTACCAGACGGCATTGATGGCGCCCACCGAGATCCTGGCCACGCAGCACTTTCTCGCCGCGCGCAAGCTGCTGGAGCGCTCGTCGCGCAAGCCGCGCATCGCGCTGCTCACCGGCTCGCTCGACGACGACCGCAAGCGGCGCGCGCGCGGGCAGATCAATCGCGGCGAAGCGCAGCTCGTAATCGGCACGCATGCCCTGATCGAGGAGAAGGTAGAGTTCGACCGGCTCGGCCTGGTGGTGGTCGACGAGCAGCACCGCTTCGGCGTGTTGCAGCGTTTCAAGCTGATGAAGAAGCCCAACCAGCCGGAACCGGACGTGCTGGTGATGACAGCCACGCCGATCCCGCGCACGCTGGCGCTGTCGCTCTACGGCGACCTCGACGTGAGCATTCTCGATGAGCTGCCTCCGGGACGCACGCCGATTGTTACGCGCCGAGTGGCCGACGAACGCGCCGGCGAGGTGTGGGATTTTGTGCGACGCGAGGTGGCGAAGAAACGCCAGGCGTACATCGTTTACCCGGTCATTGAAGGCTCGAAGGAGGACCAGCCGGAGCTGGATTTCTCGCGCGACGACCCAGAGTCTGGAATCGAGAAGCCTTCGCAACCGTCGAAACGGCGCGGTTCTCGCGGCAAGACGGCCGAGCTTTTTCCCGGCTCCGCGCAAGAGGCGAGTCCCGGCGCCAAGTCGGGGCTGAAGTCGGCGACGGAGATGTACGAGAAGCTGAGCGCCGGTCCGCTCGCCGGGTTGCGGGTCGCGCTGCTGCACGGGCGCCTGGATGCCGATGAAAAAGAGATCGCGATGCGACGCTTTCAGCGCGGCGAGATCGATGTGCTGGTGGCGACCACCGTGATCGAAGTCGGAGTGGATGTGCCGAACGCCACGGTCATGGTGATCGAGCACGCCGAGCGCTTCGGCCTGGCGCAGTTGCATCAATTGCGCGGGCGCGTGGGTCGCGGCGCGGCGCGCAGCTACTGCATCCTGGTGACGGGCGAGCGAGTCACGCCGCAGGGCGAGGAGCGGCTGAATGCCATGGTGCGCACGCAGGATGGATTCGAGCTGGCGGAGCTCGATCTCGCGCAGCGCGGTCCCGGAGAGTTCTTCGGCACGCGCCAGGCTGGGTTGCCCGACTTCCGCGTGGCCAATCTGGTGCGCGACCGCCAATTGTTGGAGCTGGCCAAAGTCGAAGCCGAGCGATTTGCGAATGCCAACGGTACCGGTGCCGGGAATGGCCGCGAGGGCACCGATGCGGAGAGGGCGCGCGTGTGGGCGAGGCTCAAAGAAGCCTGGCAGCGACGGTATGGATTGGTGGAAGCGGGATGAACGGGATCGCGATCAGGCCGCCTCGATGGCTCCGGTCTCCTGGATCGTTTCCACCGGAAAGGTTTGCACTTCCAGGTCGATGCTGGCGATCTCGTTGGCGCAGTCGTCCGGGTGATTGCAAGTGCATTGGCACAGCTCAGTGAGCTGGATGTGCGCGGCCGGGCTCAATTCCACTCCCGCGGCAATGAGGATGCTGTAGATCTCGACGCAGGCCCGCCGTTCGAACTCGAAGAGCATGCTCACCTTGCCGTCCTCGTTAGCGCCGCGGCTCAGCACCCATCCTCCGCAGCCGAGGATGGCGCCGGTCAGCGTTTCCACAAGGTTTGTCGAGTCCTCGGCGGAAATGGCATTCATTTCGAGCGCCCACGGAGCAGCCGTCATCGCCTGGGCATCGTGGTTGCGCGCGGTCCGCTTCATAACCCGCTTATCGGACGCCGGTCGGATCGATTCATAGGTGTGCGGCAGTGAAACGCCGCCTGGCCGGGAATGGTACATCCGCGCTTCGCAATCGCCTTGCACCTACAACGCCGGTAATTGGGCCGTTCAGTGAACGCGCCAGGTGCGGATGGGCTCGGAATGATGTAGGGTGAAATCCAGCATGATCGTCGGCTCCGGCATCGATATCACCGAGGTGCGCCGCATCCAAAAGGTTGTAGAGCGGTACGGACCGCGCTTTCTCGATCGCGTCTATACCGCGGCAGAACAGGCTTACTGTCTTGGCAAGCGCAACGGCGCCGAAAGCCTGGCCGCGCGATTTGCCGCCAAGGAAGCGGCGGCTAAGGCGCTGGGCACGGGAATCAGCCAGGGCGTGGCCTGGGCGGAGATTGAAGTGATTCGAGACTTGCGCGGCAAGCCCGGGCTTCGCTTTCACGGCCGCGCCAGCGAGCTCGCCGCGCGTTTGGGAGTGATCAACGCGGCGCTCTCGCTCACCCACACCGGCGAGCATGCCATGGCCAGCGTACTGCTTGAGGATGGCAGGTGATGGGCGTGGATTTTGGTATCCTGAAGGCCACGGCAAACCGGTCGACTCACCAAGGGGAGCAAGGTGCCAAGCCGCAAAGAAATTCAGTGGTCGCAATTGAAGGTCGGATTGCTGGTCCTGGTGGCCATGGCCGTGCTGATCGCGCTGATCTTCCTGATGTCGGGCAGCACCGGGGGCTTGTTTGCGCGAAAAATCGTCTTGCGCTCGTATTTCCCGAATGCCGCGAATCTGAAACAAGGCGCGCCGGTGACGCTCGAAGGCGTGACCATCGGCAACGTGACGCATATTCACGTCGTTCCCTCGCGAGAACCGACGCCTGTGGAAGTTGCCATGCGCGTCGGGGCCGAGTTTCTCGATGGGATCCATACCGATTCGACCACTTCAATTACGCAGGCAGGCGTGTTGGGCGACAGCTACGTCGATATCGATTCGGAACGGGCTTCGGGACCGCGCCCGGGGAACAATGCCGAGCTTAAAGCCGGCGGAGCGCCGAGCCTTCAGGATGTCATCCGCACCAGCCAGACGTCGATTCAGGACGTCGACACGTTGATTGTGAAGCTCGACAAGCTGATCGATACGCTCAACTCACGGCGCGGCACCTTCGGCGAGCTCATCAACAATCCCGACCTCTATAAGAAGATTTCACAGCTAACCGACGATTTTCACACCATTGCGAGTTCCATTGCCGAAGGCAATGGCACGCTCGGCAAATTGGTGAAGGACGAATCGCTCTATAACCATCTCGACTCCGCCGTGGAACATATGGATCACATCACAGCGGGGTTGGACCAGGGCAACGGGAGCATGGGCAAATTCCTACACGACGACAGCTTTTACAACAATCTGAACGCCGCCGTGCGCAGCACCCACGAACTGGTCGCCGGCATCAACGAGGGACACGGGGCAATCGGCAAGCTGGCCAAGGATCCGGCCTTTGCCCAGAAGCTCGACGATACGGTCTCCCATCTTGACGGACTGCTCAAAGACATCGACGAAGGCAAAGGCACACTGGGACAGTTGGCGGTGAACCGCTCGCTCTACGATCATGCCGACCAGACGATGGAACAGGCGCGCGACTTCCTGAAAGGCTTCCGCGAAAACCCCAAGAAATACCTGACCATCAACATGAAGATCTTCTAGGTCTCCGAACGTATGCATTCGTAGCAGCGAGGATGCTTTCCCGGGTCGGAAAACACGGACCTGGGGCACCTAAGTCTGGTACATGTTCAGGCGGTCAGAGCCCGAGCGCGGCGATTCAGAAGTCGGTTGAACAATTCAGCAGTCTCAGCCGCAGTCGGGCATGGAAAAGGGTTCCACCCGAGACCATGAAAATACAACCGCGGATCCTTCGTCTGCGGCTCAGGATGACATGCCGGGGAGTGGGCGAAGGCTATTTTCAGGGCAGATCCTTCGACGAACCTCCAATTCGCCACACGAGGCAGCCGTCGGTCTTGACGGTCGGCTTCCGCGAGCCTATGCTTCGTTGCGGAGCTTGCAATGTTGCACTCGTTGCACGGCAATCTCGCGTGGAAATATTTTTCCGCATCCATCCTTCTCTGCACAGCGCCAATTTCCCTCGCCGGCCAAGCGCGAGGTGTGGTGTGCAGCGGAGGCTCCGGCAGCTTCCGACTGAAGTTCAAGACCGGCGTGACGGTTTCCGTGGGCGCCCAAAAGCAAGCGGGATTCGCTGCGCACGCATGCGAAGCCCGACTCGAATGGGATGGACAGAGCCTGGTCGCCGAACCCAGTTCGTGGCAAGTGGATATTGATGCGCTGGGAATCGATCTGGGATTGGGTTCGCCCGTGGTCGCGTTTCAAATCAAGAATACCGACCTCGATGGCTTCATGCGCTACGAGATCTATTCGCTCAGGAAACCTCCCCAGAAAGTGCGGACCATCGTCGGAGGGGAGTGGTATAGCGCGGCCGACACTGACTTAGAGGGTCGCGTGGAAATCTGGACGGATGACGCCAAAGCGATCAATCGGTTCGAAGATATTCCGCCCAGCGCGTTTGATTTTGCCCCGCCGGTGGTGCTGCGATTCGAGAAGAAGAAGCTGATCGACGCGAGCGCAGAGTTCCAGCCTGCATACGATGGCCGCATCGACGCGCTGCGGGCGCAGCTCGATCCCCGTCAGCTTGGTGATTTCAAGGCCAGCGACGGCAAGTTGAAATCGCTCTACCCGCCGACGCCGGAGGAGTGGGCTAGTTTGCGGGATACGAAAGTGAAGGTATTGGAGATCGTCTGGTGCTATCTGTATAGCGGCCGCGATCGGCAGGCCTGGGATGCGCTGGAGAGTATGTGGCCTGCGGCGGATCTTGACCGGATCCGTGCCGCAATTCTGAGCGCTCGGGCGGACGGCATCCGGCGCGAGGTCGAGAGAGTTTCACCGGGATTGCCGGCCCATTTCAAGAACAAGAAAGTGACGATTTTTGACCCCCCTTCGCAGGTCGACCCGCGCTCAAACGACCTGGCTTGGGCTTATGCTCCCGGCATGAGCGGCCCCGGAGAACTTGACCGCACGTTTAGCGCGGATTCTTTCCCGGTTCGCATCCTGATGGAACGCCCGATTCCGGCGGAAGGCTCGGACGTTTCAGTGCGAACCGAAGTACCCGTGGAATTGGTCATCGACGCCGCTGGAAAAGTGCGGTCGGCGAAAGCGATTGCAAATCCCGATCAAGATCTGATCCAAGCTACGACAGGCTGGAAATTTGTTCCCGCATTCCGATTCGGACTTCCGGTCGCCAGCCGCATTCAGATGGGAATTACGCCATTCCAATAAGGAGCTAAGGCTTGAACCGCTATTCTCTCGCCGCCGCCATGTTTCCGCTCGCTTGCGTGGCTGCGGTCTTCATCCCGTTCAGGAAGACGAGCAGCGTTCACGCCGCGCCGGCAACCGCGCCTGTGTATGACAAGAACGAAAACCTTTTGCCGCCGGCCGACTATCGCGAGTGGGTGTATCTTTCCTCGGGTCTCGACATGAGCTATAACCCGAAGAGCTCCGGGCCAGGGGGCGAATCGATGTTCGACAACGTCTTCGTCGATCCGCAGGCGTACGCAAAGTTCGTCGCGACGGGAACGTGGCCGGACAAGACCATGCTGGTTCTCGAATCGAGGGAAGCCAAAAGCAAAGGCTCGATCAATCTGCGCGGTCATTATCAGGGCACGGGGTTGATGGGCATCGAAGTGCACGTGAAGGATGAGACGCGTTTCCCGGGCGGATGGGCGTTCTTCGACTTCGACTCGCCCTCGGTGCATGGAACGCTGATTCCGCAGAAAGCGCCTTGCTATTCGTGCCACGCCGCCTACGGAGCGGTGGACACCACGTTCGTTCAGTTTTATCCGACGCTGTTGCCCGTCGCGCAAAAGAGAGGCACGCTGAGCGCGGCATTTCTCAAGGAGAACTCCGAGCCCGCAGAGAAGTAGGATCGCCGGCGCATTCGGCCTCCGTTGCAGGAATGATCGCAAGGGATGCCGCGCTTGCTTGATATTTACCTGAATCTCGCAACATAAGATGCGGCGGTCATCCTGAGCGACGTAAGGCCCGATATGGGGCCAAACGGAGTCGAAGGATCTGCGGCTGAAACTTCCGGCTCATACGCCGAACTCCGAGGCACCGGACAAGCGTAACGCCGAGCCGCGGAAAATCTCCCAGAATTTGACGAATGCCTTGAGGCGCACCACTTGAAAATAATCGCTCGCCACGCAATAGAAGATCGTGACGATCACCCAGTCGA
>JASHTH010000252.1 GCA_030040655.1 Acidobacteriaceae bacterium
AGCAGCACCGAGAAGCGGCCGGCATCGTCGCCGGAAAGCGTGGCGGCAAAGCCGAACGAGCCAGCCGCGAGCGGCATCGGCGGAGATTCGGAGAGCTGCGGCTCGCCGGACAGGGCTTGCGAGAAGAGCGTGGTGGCCACGCCCGCCCAGCAGTCGAAGTAGGTGGTCATGGGGCGGACTCCTCGAGCGGACGATCCATGCGCGCGGCGCGATGCGCGCCATGCCGGATGGCCTGTGCGCGAGAGAGCGGCTGGCCGCCGACGCGCCACTCCGGCAGCGTATTGGCGGGCAGGTCGAACTTGAGGATGGCACCCGGCTCGAGGTCCTCGAGAAGGCTGGCCGGCACACCCACCCGGGGCAGCTGTAGCGAAGCGCCCAAGCGGATGCGCCGCGCCGCAACCGCGACGCGAGCGCGCGTTTCCGCCGCATGACGGCGCCGCTTGCCCCAGTCGGAGGTGAGCCGCCGCAGAATGGTGTTGGCCACCACCGCCGGAAAGGCCAGGTTGAGCAGGCCGGAGGAATGTGGTACGCGGACCTCGAAGCTGAGGCAGAGCGTCTTCTCCGTCACCGGAACGATGCGCGCCACCTGCGTTTGCATCTGCCGGCGCTCGAAGATGAAGCTCAGACCGACGGGCTGCCAGGCCAGCGTCAACTCGCGGCAGATGGTCTCGACTACCGAGGCCAGGATGGACTCCTCAATGTCGGTGAGCTCGCGCAACGGTCCGTCCTTGCCCTCGCCGCCGAGAAGGAGGTCGATGATCGGCGGGGCGAGAGCCAGATCGAGTTGCAGCACCGAGACCGCGCCCAGCGGCTCCAGGCGCACCGAGGCGACATAGGTAATCTCGGGAATCCGCAACAGGAAATCGTTGAACTGGATCTGCTCGGCCGAGACCAGGTTGACCTGAAAGCGGGCGCGCAGCCAGGCGGTGAGATTGTGGGTGAGGTTGCGCGCGAACAGGTCGTTGAGGATGCTGATGGCGCGCAATTGATCCGTCGAGATCTGCCCGGAGGCGGCGAAGTTGTAGGGCGCAACATTGGTATCGGCCAGGGGCAGGTCCGGCGTGGTGGCCTGCGCCGCTCCAAAGAGTGCGTCGATATCGTCTTGCTTGAGTGTTTTGTCCATGAATTCCGTTCACAGTTCAAAGCTCACAGTTCCCAGTGGCCAGGGATCGGGGTTCAGGGGTCAAAGGACAGCGATCTGTGATCCGGGATCGAAGACCCTCGGTCCACGGTTTTCAACCAACTGCCAACTTCCTTTCTTCGAACGCTCGTTTATCGGTTCCCTGGACGCGGGACGCTGAACCCTGTTCCCTAATCCTGGTTCCCGATCCCCAGTTTCCTATCCCCGGTTTTCTGTTCCCTATCCCCTACCCCGGAGGCTGGATCCTTTTCGCCGCCGCTAGGTTCCCACCGCTTCGCTGTTGTGTCCCGCGGCCGCCGCCTGGCGCGCCGGGCGCTTGCGCTCGAAGGCCCCGCGGCTGGCCAGGTCCTTCAGCGCCACGCGCAAATGGACCACCGCCGAGGCATGCACCTGGGAGACGCGCGACTCCACTACGCCCAAGGCCAGGCCGATCTCGCGCATGGTCATCTCTTCGTAGTAATAGAGCGTCATCACTAAACGCTCGCGGTCGGGCAGCTTGGCGATGGCCTCGGCCAGGCGGTCTTCGAGCTCGCCCTTCAGGCAGCGAAAGAGCGGGTCCTCCTCGGGACGGCCGGGAACATAGGCCAACTCCTCCTCGCCCGAATCCTCGTTGCGTTCGAGATGCAACGTGCCGATCTCCAGGCCTTTCAGATCGCCCAGCAGCTGCTGGTAGTCTTCGAGGGTCATGGCCAGTTCGACGGCGATCTCCGCTTCTCCCGGCGGCCTGCCGGAGCGGGCCGTCAGGACGCGAATCGCCTCCTCAACCGCGCGGCCCTTGCGTCTCAGCTCGCGCGGGCTCCAGTCGAGCGTGCGCAGGCTGTCGAGGATCGCCCCGCGGATGCGGAACTGGGCGTAGCTGCGAAACTGGACCTTTTTGGCGGGATCGAACTTGGCGAAGGCGTCCATCAGGCCGACGACGCCGGCCGAGACCAGGTCTTCGATATCCACATGTTGAGGCAGCCGCTCGTGGATGCGCCGGGCCAGGAAGCGCACGACGGGCAGATGCTCGAGCAGGACGCGCTCCTGCTCGGGGGTCAACACCGGGAGTGCGGCGCCGTTGGGCGGATAGCCCCCAGTTGCCGCATCGCGGCGGACTGCGCTGCCCCCTGCTGTTGCTCTTTGTGTCTCCATGGCTTGACTCGGCCGCTCCCGTCCGCTTTGGGTTCCGACCGCGACACCCCAACTGGCTGCCGAGCCTCAGCGCAGGGTTCCCACCGGGCGCAGACGAACTTCGGGCGGGATCTCGCTGGCGGCGACAACGGCCAGGCGAGGCAGGATGGGTTCCACCCATCGCTTCACGTGGTATCGGGCTGGACTGGGGCAAAGGAGCACGGGGAGTACCGCGGAGGACGCGGCGCCGATAAGCTGCTTCAAAGAATCGCTGAGGCGGCGCAGCAAAGGAGCGGCCTGAACCGCGCCGGAGGCGAGCAAGCGCAGTCCGCCATCGGGGGCCAGCGTCGCCAGGATCTCTTCTTCGAGGGCCGGTTCGAGCAGCAGGACGGGGAGCTGGCCATCGGCATCGAGGAGCGGACGAACCAGGCGGCGACCCAAGGCCTGACGCGCCGCTTCGACCAGGGCCACGAGATTCTTATTGACCGGAGCGGTTTCGAGCAGCGTCTCGAGAATGGCGCCGAGGTCGCGGATGGAGACGCGCTCGCGCAAGAGTTGCTCGAGGACGCGGCTGACCTCGCCGAGGGTGAGAAGCTTGGGCACCAGCTCTTCGATCAACTTGGGGTGGGTCTCATTGAGCGCATCCATCAGGCGCTTGATTTCGGCGCGGCCGAGCAGCTCCCAGGCGTGGCGGCGGATGAGTTCGCCCAGATGCGTGGTGATGACCGTCGTCGCATCGACCACCGAATAGCCCGCGGCGATGGCCTGCTCTTCCAGCGCGGGCGCGATCCAGAGAGCCGGAACGCCGAAGGCCGGCTCACGGGCCTCCTTGCCGGCCAGCGGACGGCGATTGGGGTCGCCGGAAACCGCCAGCAGGTTGGCGCCGTCGGTCTGCCAGCGGCCGATCTCCAGGCCGCGCAGCGAGAAGAGATATTCGCGCGGCCGGAGGCGCAGGTTGTCCGAGATGTGCACGGGCGGGATGAGAAAGCCGAGCTCGCTCGACAGATGCCGACGCAGGGTGCGAACCTTGGCCAGCAGTTGCCCGCCCTGTTTGTCGTCCACCAGGGGAATCAACTGGAA
>JASHTH010000253.1 GCA_030040655.1 Acidobacteriaceae bacterium
AATTACGATATCCAGAGCCCGCTTGACGGCGATGCGGCGAGCGGTCACATCGCCGCGCTCCACGGCTTCGCCGGCGGCGTAGAGAAAACGCAGGATGCCGTCATACAGCGCAACGACAAGGTCGAGCGCCGAAGCGCCCTCCAATGCGTGTTCGCGATAATCGGCCATGGGCTCGAATCCTTATCCGGTGGGGTTCTGGTTGTAGCCGGTGATCGCCGAATAGAGCTCGTTGGCGTCATTCAGTTGCTGGGGGAGGGCCTCAAGAATTTCGTTGGCGCTCGTCAGCTCCAGCGTCAGGCTGGTCTGCTCGGCGGAGATGATCGAATTCTCGCGCGAGATATTGGCATTCAAGGTCGACTCGGTGGTGCTGTTGGCGCTCTCCGCCAGCGCCAGGATGCCGGTGTTCGAGCTCGTGCCCGCATTGTTGATCGCGTTGGCAAAGGTCATTCCCCAGCTGTTCGCGTTCTGGAAGAATCCGACCACGCTGCTGTAGTCCGAGTTCAGCACCGAGTCCAGCGAAGTCGAGTCGAGCGTGAGCGTGCCGTCGTTGTTTACGCTGATGCCCAGCTGCGTCAGGTTCGAGATGTCCGACCCGCCGCTGTTGTAGTTGAGCGCGGTGTTGGTCGTCGTGTCGGTGATCGACGAGTTGACCGTCAACGCGCCATTGGCGCCCGCGATCCCTGAAACCAGTTCCAGTTGCGTGCCGCTGCTGTTGGTGACCACATTGGCTGTCACGCCGATATTCGCCGAGTTGATGGCCGAGGCCAGGCCGGCAAGCGTGTTGTCTGAGGAATCCAGGGTGATGGTCTGCGCCGTGCCGGTGCCCACCTGGATCGAGATCGAGCCGGAAAGCGTGTCGCTTGCGTTCTGGATCGCGTCGAGATAGCCGTTGGGGTTCTGTGAGATCAAGTTGCCGGCCAACGCCTGCTGCAGCAGCGAAAGTGTCGGCGACCCGAAGAGCGGCTCCGGCGTGCCGGAGCTGGTGTTTCCTTCTTGCGCGTTGATGGCGCTGACCACGGCGTTGTAATCGCTCACGAACTGATTGATCGTGCTGCCCACGTCGGTATCGTCGTTGGCGATGACCACCTGCACCTGCTCCAGGCTGCCGTCGGACTCGGTGGCGCTGGGCGCGAGCAGTTGGAAGGTGACTCCCGGAATCAGGTTGGTCACCGTGTTCGACGCGCTCTGCAGGCTGACGCCATCCACGGTCAACTGCGCATTGATTCCGGAAACCGAAGACGTATAATTCAGCGCGGCGTTGCTATTGCTCGCGTCGACGATCGAATCGCTCGTCACCTGGATGTTTCCATCCGCGCCCGACGTACCCGAAACCAGGCTCAACCGCGAACCGTTCGAATCGGTAAGCACGCTCGCGGTAATGCCCACGCCCGAGGAATTGATCGCCGCCGCCAGTCCGGCCAGCGTGTTGTCGTTCGAGTTCAGCGTGATCGTTTGTGGCGTTCCGCTCGTGCCCACCTGCATCGTGATCGAGCCCGAAAGCGTATCGGAATCGTTGGTGATGGGAGCGAGATAGCCGCTGGAAGTCTGCGCCAGGTTCTGCACAACCACCGTGTGCGTGCCGGCCGTCGCCGAAGGCGTCGCCGAGGTCAGCTCGAGAACGTTGTCGTCGGAGCTCGATCCCGTCTTGGTCGCCAGAATGCCCTCAAAATCGGTCAGCGAATTGATGTCATTGGAGAGATTGGAAAAGAGCGTTCCCAGGTTCGATAAAACCGTGTCCTGGCTCTCGAGCGAAGTCAACTGGTTCTGCCACGGCGTCTCCACATTCTGCAGGTTGGAGATGATCGCAGACACCGTCTGGCTGACGTTGAATCCTGTCCCTGCCGTCGGCGACCCGAAGCTCAACCCCACTGTTCCCATTCCGATCCCCTTCTCATAACAAGCAGCTAATGGTGCCAGCAGCCGATGATCCACCCGTTTTGAGAGCAGATTGGTGAATTCTCATGACCGCAAACCGGGTTTCTCCACACGCAAATGGAGGGCGCCTGATTGGACGCCCTCCATGGTTATCGGCAGCAAGCCGATTCACTTCACCCACGTTACTGCAGCAGCTTGGTCACTTCCTGCTGCAGACTGTTGGCCTGCGCCAGCGCCGAGATACCGGTCTGGCTCAGGATTTCGTACTTCGACAGGTTCGAGGTCGCCGACGCATAGTCGGTGGCCTGCACCGCGTTTTGCGCCGAAACGATGTTCTCCTGCTGCGTGTTGATCACCGAGCTCACTGAGTTCAGCGTGTTGATCTGCGCGCCGATGTAGCCGTCCTGCGCCGCAACGTAGGAGATGGCGTCGTTCAGCGTGGTCAGCGCCGTCTCGGCGTTGCCCTGCGTGCTCAAGTTGGTCAGCGCCAGATCGGCGGTCGAGTCGCCGCCGGCCGCCGACACGTACTGAATGGTTTCGGTCGCCGCGGTGCTGGCCGTCAAAGCCGCGGTAATGCCGGTGGTCGTGTCTTTCAGCGCCGTGGTGTTGTTGGCGATGGCGACGTTCGCATTGGTGTTGGTGAGCAGAATGCCGGTGTCGCCCGCGTTCACCGCTGCGTCGCCCACTGCGCCGGCAGTAGTGAAGCTGGCGGTCACGCCCGGGATTCCGTCTTCGTTGATCTCGGAGATCAGCCCCGAGATCGTCGTCGCGGTTGGCGCAACCACGCTGGTGGTTCCGTCGGGCAGCGTGATGGTGAACTTCAGGCCGGTGTTGGCGGCGCTGTTCAGCACATCCGACTCCTGAGCCGCGGTCGTCAGCGCAGCGCCGGTGTCTTTGGACAGATCGATGAATTGCCCGGCGTTGCTCTGCTGCACGGTGCCGCCCGAGTCGCCCACGTCGGTGGCGCTCAGCTTGGCGAAGAACAGATCGTCGATCGACGCGCCGGTCGACGAGGAGTCGCCGGTGTAGATGCCCACACCGGCTGCGGTGCCGGTGAAGACCTGGTTCTGGTTGTAGGTGGTGGTAGAACCGATATTGTTGATCTCGGAGAGAATCGACTGGTACTCCTGGTTGGCCGCGGCCGACTGGGAGGTGTTCAGGGTGCCGTTCGAAGTCTCGGTGGCCAGCGTCACGGCACGGTTGAGCAGGTTCGTCACTTGCGAGAGAGCGCCATCGGCCACTTGCAGAAGGCCGACACCCTCGGTTGCGTTGGTTGCCGACTGGGTCAATGCCTGCGAGTTGGCCTGCAAGCCGTTGACCAGCGAAAGGCCGGCGGCATCGTCCGCGCCGGAATTGATGCGGGAGCCGGAGGATAACTGCTGAAGAATGGTGGTGAGGCTGTTGTTGGTGTTATTCAGGCTATTTTCTGCATAGACAGCATTCAGGTTGTTTAATACACCCAGGGACATGGGTTACTCCTTATGGATGCGTCGAATTGCGGCACTTCCCGTTTGGCTCGCTCCCATTCTTCTAAACCCTGGGTTGCTGCTCATGGGAAGGGTGCCGCTGCATCTGGCCCGTTCTTCGGCTCGCCTAAGTTGAACTTTATTTAACTAAACTTTTTGCTCTGCCATGGACATTACTGTCCGATTTACGCGCATTTCTTAGTCCGGGTAAATACGGGCCGATAACTTCTGCAAAGGAGCTTTCTACCTGTGATCGAACTGACTCGCCTCAACGGCAATCCGCTGGTCGTAAACAGCGACTTGATCAAGACCGCCGAATCGAGTCCCGACACGATGCTTACCTTGATCAATGGGGAAAAGCTGATTGTGCGCGAGAGCTGCGCCGAGGTGATGGAGCGCGTCATGGCCTATCGCGCCCGGCTGCTGGCGGGCGTGGCGCGGCGCTTGCCCCGTCTCGGCGACCTGCAACGCGTCGTGTCGATCTCCAGCCTCGATGTGGGCGGCGGAGAGAATACAGATAACCCATCCGGAGCGCCCGAAGACGCCTCCGGACAGAACGCGACCCGCTGAAGCGCGAGCTATCGAGGACCAATTTGTGGATAAGTCGAGCATCCTTGGCGTAATCTTAGCCATCGCGGGCATTGTCGCCGGACTGCTCATGGAAGGCGGCAACATGGGCCAGATTCTGCAGCCCACCGCGGCGCTGATCGTCTTTGGCGGCACCTTCGGCGCGGTTCTGCTTCAGTTTCCATTGCCCACCGTTCTGGCCGCGTTTCGCAAGCTGGCCCATGTTTTCGCCGCGCCGCGCAAACAGAGCGACCGCCTGATCGGCCAGCTCGTCACCTACGCCAACAAGGCGCGCCGCCAGGGCGTGGTCTCGCTCGACGCGGATCTTCAAAGTATCAAGGATCCTTTCCTCAAACAGTCGGTCATGCTGGCCGTAGACGGCACCGAACCGAGCGAGCTGCGCAAGATTATGCGCGTGAGCCTCGACTCCACGGCGGAGGGCGAAGAGCGGCTGCCTTCGGTTTTCGAATCGGCGGGCGGTTTTTCGCCTACCATCGGCATTCTGGGCGCGGTGCTGGGGCTCATCCAGGTCATGCACCATCTGGACAACATCTCGGAAGTCGGCCGCGGCATTGCCGTGGCGTTTGTGGCGACGATTTATGGGGTCGGCGCGGCCAATCTCTTTTTTCTCCCTTTTGCCGGCAAGATGCGCATCCTGCTCCATGCCGAGCAACAGCGGCGCGAGATGATGCTGGAAGGCGTGATCTCGATCCTGGAGGGCATGAATCCGCGCATGCTGGAGTTGAAGCTCTCCGGATTCATCGACGATGCCAAGCGCCAAAAGAAGGAGCGCGCCGCATGAATCCGCGGCGGCACAAGAGCCACGTGAGCCAGGAGCGCTGGCTGATCTCTTTTGCCGATTTCATCACTCTGCTCTTCAGTCTGTTCGTCGTTCTGTACGCGTTTGCCCGCGCCGACCAGAGGAAGCAGACCGACGTCACCGCGGCCATCGACACCGCATTCCGCACCATGGGCATCTTCGGCAAGGCTGCGCCTCCGGCGGCGCCGCACGCGAAGGACGTCGCGGGCAAGCAAGCGGCGGCCGCGATGAATCTTGCCATCGCCGAAGAACTTCTCGCCCCCGCGCAGGTCAGGAACGACCTGCAGAAAATGCGTCGCGACCTTGAACAGCGCCTTTCGAGCCAGGTAGCGCAACACACGGTTTCGATTGAGATGGGCCGCGATGGATTGGTCATCAGCCTGCGCGAAGCCGGCTTCTTCGACACCGGCTCGGCCACGCCGCGGCCCGAGACTCTGCCGACCCTGCGCCAGATCGCCACCTCGCTGAACCGCGCGCCCTACGACGTGCGCGTCGAGGGCCACACCGACAACGTGCCCATGCACAACGCCGAGTTCGACTCCAACTGGGAGCTCTCTTCGGCGCGCGCCACGCGCATTGCGCGCATGCTGCTGGACATGAAGGCGATTCCGCCGGATCATCTGTCGGCCGCCGGCTACGCGGAGTTTCATCCCGTCGCCGGCAACGACACCGCCGAAGGCCGCGCCCAAAACCGCCGCGTCGATCTCGTGGTGATGCCGCGGACGCATTTCGATTTCGCTCAAGCCGCGCCAACTCAGCCCGCCCAGCTGCCCCCGGGCTGGCGCAGAATCGACGAATGATCGTTCGCGGTTCGCGGTTCGCCGTTCGAAGTTCGCAGTTCACTGCTGACAGCTATTCGTTCTCAGCTATCAACTATCAGTCATCCGGTTTCCGTTCTCTGATCTCTGTCCGCCAATCCCTACTCCCAATTCCCTGCCCTGGACCCCGGACCCTGGACGCTGGACCCTCTCCTCACTCCGCCCCCAGCACCTTCACAATCACTCGCTTTCGGCGCTGTCCATCGAACTCGGCGTAGAAGAGTCGCTGCCACGTGCCCAGGTCGAGCTTGCCGTTCGTGACCGGAAGCGTTGTCTCGTGATGCAGCAGCAGCGACTTCAAATGCGCATCGCCGTTGTCTTCGCCGGTGCGGTGATGTTTGTAATCGGGCCGCGCCGGCGCCAGCTCTTCCAGCCACTTGCCGATGTCTTCGATCAGCCCGCTCTCGTTGTCGTTGACGTAGACGGCGGCGGTAATGTGCATCGGCGACACAAAACACAACCCGTCTCTGACGCCGCTGCGCTCCACGATCCGCTCCACGTCACCGGTAATATGCACCATCTCTTTCCGCTTCTTGGTCTCGAATACCAGATACTCCGTATGGCTCTTCATCTTCGTCTCCAAATCTCGGCAGTCGCCTCGTTCAGCTCCAAAAGTGGGCCAGCCTGAAGGGTACGGGCTTCAGCCCTTGCGTCATTCGCCTCAAAAAGTTTCGCAGCCTTAGCCCCCGAGGGCCGCTTTTCGGA
The DNA here is from genome assembly GCA_030040655.1 of Acidobacteriaceae bacterium. Taxonomy (GTDB): domain Bacteria; phylum Acidobacteriota; class Terriglobia; order Terriglobales; family Acidobacteriaceae; genus Telmatobacter. The sequence continues at coordinate 6,252 of JASHTH010000253.1, forward strand.
CCTGATCTGCGGCGTTTTCGAATCGCCAGACACGGCCATAGCCCCTGAGGGCAACCACCTCACAAGTCTGCACTCCGCAACTTCTCAGCCTTCCCTTTTATCCTAAGGTCAGCTACGAATGTCCTCTGCGAACAACAAAACACGCCCCACTCCCGCTCGACGGTTGCGCACCATGCACGAGACCCTCGCTCAGGCCTATGGCCCGCAGCACTGGTGGCCTGCCAAGACGCCGTTTGAAGTGATTCTCGGCGCTTACCTCACGCAAAATACCGCATGGAAGGCCGTCGAGCGATCGCTCGCGAATCTGAAAAACGCCGGAGCAGTGACGCTCGAAGGAATCCGCGCACTTCCGGTCGAAAAGCTGCAGGAGCTGATTCGCCCGTCGGGATTCGTCACGCGCAAGGCGCAGGCCGTCAAGGCGTTTGTTGCTCTGGTGGACGAAGAATTCCGCGGATCGCTGGCGAGAGTGGCGGCAACGCCCGCCGGCCCGCTGCGCACGCGTCTGCTGGGGCTACCCGGCGTGGGACCGGAGACTGCGGACGCGATCCTGCTCTACGCTTTCGGCAAAGCTGTCCCGATGGCAGACGAGTATCTGCGCCGCATCGTCGAGCGGCATCGTCTCATCAGTCCCGCGCCCAACCACAATCGCAAGGGGTACGAGGCACTGACGAGCTTGACGCGCGACGCCTTCGCCGCCGACTCGCCGAATCGGCACGCGGATCTCTACAACGAATTTCACGCGCTAGTCGTGGCCGTGGGCAAGGCCCATTGCGGGCGAACGGCGAAATGCGGAGGATGCCCGTTGGCCGGCGATTTGCAGCGGTATGGACCAAAGGTTCTCTGAATGTCGCCGAGAAAGACCGCGATAGAAAACGTGGACGACAGGGCATGGCGACACATCAACCCATCGTCGCAGTTTGCTCTCCGGTATACCGCACCTGCAGCAGCGTGCAGTCGTCCTGCGCCGGATGGGGCGCATGATACGCAGCCACGCGATCGAGAATGCCGTCGATAGGCTCCAAATGCGCCACCGCGTCCAGTCCCGCATCTCCAAAGGGCTCGCCGGCGCAGTTCTCGGCCTCGACGAGGCCATCGGTCACGATAAGCAAACGGTCTCCCGGCCGCATCGTGTATTCCGCCGCGAGATAGGCGACTCCCGGAAGCAACCCGACGATGGGATTCGCCTCCTGGAGACGCTCCACGCTTTTGCCGCGCACAACCAGCGGCCGGATATGCCCGCAGTTCAGGTATTCCACGCGGCCATCGAGGTAGAGCTTGAAGAGCACCAGCGTAGCGTATTTGCCCACCTGGCGTGTATAGAGAAACTGATTCAATTGCGCGGCGATCTCCGTCAGGCTCTGCTTGGCGAGCAATTGGGCGTGGATGATGCCTTGCAGCGTGGCGGCGACGATCGCCGCCGAAACGCCTTTGCCGGAAACGTCGGCAATGCCCGCGCAAAGGCATTCTTCGAGCGCCACGGCAGTGAAGAAGTCGCCGCCGATCTCCAGGCACGGAACGCTCCGCGCCTGCAACTCGGCATAGGGAAGCACCGGCAGCGCGATCGACATCAGGCCGCTCTGAATCTTCGCGGCAACAGCAAGCTCTTCGCGCGCCTGGCGTGCCTTAAACTCGGCTTCGGCCAGCAGGGCGTTGTGCAGCAACGCTGCCGCTTCTGTCGAGATGGTGTCGAGCAACTGATGATCGACTTCGCTCAGGTATCCCGGCGCGACCTGGCTGTCGAGATACAAAAGCCCCAGCAGAGTGCTCTTTAAGCTTCCCGGTTCGCGCTTACGCAGAGGAATGCAGTAGATGCTGCGAATGCGATTCACCATCACGCTGGCCCACGCCGCGGCGGCGTTATCGGCGAGAGTATCGCTGATGGAAAACTTCGATTCGCTCTCGATGGCTCGCTTGATCGCGCGCCGCGAAACGGTCGAGTCCTCCTCGAGGACCCGGCCATTCGAGTTCAGCCCGCGCGCCAGCCTCATTTCCTCGCCTTCCTTCAGGAAGACGAATCCGCGCTCCACGCCGGTGAGCTGCAGCGTGAGCTCGAGCAAAGTGGTCAGAATCTCGTCGATCGCTCCGCCGGCATTGAGCTGGCGCGCGGCGCTCAACAGCCAATTCAGTTGGCCGAGCTCGTGAGCCGCGGGGCGTTGGGCGTGTTCGTCGCGGCGCTGCAACCCCTGGAGCGAAGTGAGCAGACTCGTGGCCGAAGAAGGCAGCCTGCCTTTCTCCGAGACTTGCGATGCAGGAAAGTGGAATCGCAGCCGCGAGCCGTCGAGCGATCCGAACTGCAGCAGATCTCCATGGCGCAGAATCGCGCGTTCGACTTTCTTCTCATTCACATAGGTGCCAAAACTGCTCTTCTGGTCGATAACAACGTATTCCGCGCCTTTCTTCTCAATGACCGCATGCCGGCGCGAGATGTGCGGATCGCGAAGCACGAGGTCGAGTCCCGGCGTGCGGCCGATTGAGAGGCTGGGCCGATCGAGAGCGAAACGGTGCTCTCCGTCGGCATCGGTATAGACAAGCGCGGCGGCTTCAATGTCGACTGTCATCGGGCGAATCGTAAAGCATCGGCGCCACAGCGGGCAATCGCGGGCGAGTCCTCCAGTCTACCGGCTCGACTCGCCGACCATCGACGGAGCTCGCGCCGACTTGCGTTGCAGCACGGCGAGCCAATACACTGGCGCGGATGTTGCCTCAGCGCCCGATCGAGGCGAGATCGTTCCATGGGCTATGTGGAACAGGGCTCCGCCGGTGGCCATGAAAATAAAACCGCGGATCCTTCGCCTGCGGCTCAGGATGACAGGCGGGCAAGTTATACAGCGCCCAATAGCCCCTGAAGGAAACCGATCCAACGGCCCGAATTCCCCCAGGAGAATGTGCATTGCGAGTTGGCCTCTTCACGCGCGAGTATCCCCCACTGGTCTACGGAGGCGCGGGCGTTCACGCCGATTACCTCAGCCGCGAATTGGCGAAGAGCATCGAAGTCGAAGTGCACTGCTGGGGCCCGCAGCGCTCGGACGCAGGCAACCTGCACGTGCGCGGCAGCGAACCCTGGCCCGAAATCAGCAACGAGACCGAGGCCAAATTCAAGGGCGCGCTCGAGGCCTTCAGCCTGAACCTCACCCAGATCAAGGCCCTCACCGGCGTCGATATCGTTCACACGCATACGTGGTACGTCGCCATGGCCGGCTTCCTCGCCAAAAAACTCTACGGCACGCCTTTCGTAATGACCACGCATTCGCTGGAGCCGCTGCGCGCGTGGAAGGCCGAACAGCTCGGCTCGGGGTACGCCATGAGCTCGTGGATGGAGTCGACCGCGATTCACGACGCCGACGCCATCGTTGCCGTCTCGCAAGGCGCGCGCGACGACATCCTTCGCGCCTATCCCGACATCGATCCCGACCGCATCCGCGTCATCTACAACGGCATCGATCTCGACGAATACCAAAAGACCTCTGAGACCTCGGCACTCGTCGACTACGGCGTCGATCGCGGCGTGCCTTACGTGCTTTTTGTCGGCCGCATCACGCGGCAGAAAGGCGTGACGCACCTCGTCGACGCCATCAACTATCTGCCGCCGGAAACGCAGGTCGTTCTTTGCGCCGGCGCGCCGGATACGCCCCAAATCGCCGCCGAAATGCGCGCCAAAGTCGACGAAGCGCGAAAGCGCCATCCCCGCATCGTGTGGATCGAGAAGATGGTCACCAAGCAGGAAGCGATCCAGCTCTACTCGAATTGCCGCGTCTTCTGCTGCCCGTCGGTCTACGAGCCCTTCGGCATCATTAATCTCGAAGCGATGGCCTGCCGTGCGCCGGTCGTGGCCAGCTCCACCGGCGGCATCAAAGAAGTGGTGGTCGAAGGCGAAACCGGCTATCTTGTTCCCTTCACCGGCGACCCCGTCACCGGCTTCCCCACCGATCCCGGCGAGTTCGCCCGCGACCTCGCCTCGCACATCGACGTCCTTCTCCAAGATCCTGAAAAATGCCGCCGATTCGGCGACGCCGGCCGCCACCGCGTGGAAGAAATCTTCAGTTGGAAGGCCATCGCCCAGCAAACCATCGCGCTGTACAAGGAACTCCTCGCAGAACAGCAAGAGGAGTAATCTGCTGGCCGCGAAGCCGAAATCGTTAGGAATTTCTTTTTCCCCAGTTCTGTCGATCCATTTTCGGAACCAGGGCGCGCGGCAGCACCAGACCGCCGCCCGGAGGCTGATAAGTGACGAAGAGCCGCGGACCGCGTTCCAAAGACCATATTGATCAAGAGAAGATCAAGGAGAAGCGGGGGCTAAGGAGAACTTGCGAACGGTGCTGGACTGCGGAGATGAGAAGGGCTTTATCGCACTCGTTAGGAAATTGAAACCGGGAATCACGCCCGAAGAGCTTGTCTCTCTTGTTCGCCGCTTTCGCGAGGAACGCGCGAGTCCGCGGCGCGGCGCTTGACGCCCGCCATAATCTTCTTGCGAGCGTTTCGGAACTTCTTCAATTGCGCGGGTGTCATCGCATCGATGCCCTGGTCTACGAGCGCGTCCAATTCCTTGAGCAGGCCTTTCGGCCGCGACGAAGCATTTGATGCCATTGGCACCCCCTCCAACAGCTCTATTCTACCCGCATTTTGAGTGCAGAACATGATTTCCATAGCCGACTCGTTCACTCGCTGACCCGCCGACTCGCTTACACTGAATCCGCCATGAGTTCTCTGCCCAAAGAAGGCCGCAACCGCGTCGTCATCGAATCCGTCTCGCCCTCGGTCGATGGCGGCCGCTTCCCCGCCAAGCGCACGGCCGGCGATTTGGTCCGCGTCGAAGCCGACATCTTTGCCGACGGCCACGACTCCATCGCCGCCGCGCTGCTTGTTCACCGCGAAGATTCCGACCACTGGATCGAAATCCCCATGGTTTCCCTC
>JASHTH010000254.1 GCA_030040655.1 Acidobacteriaceae bacterium
GGCGACAGGCGATAATGGCGAGGCGCCAGCGGAGTGACCCGCACTTCGGATGCGCCGCCGTCGTTCAATGGCAGCGGGTGCAGAAGATGCGCAGGCCGATGGTAGGCCACGCAACTCAATAGCGAGAGATTGTCGCAGGCCTGCAGCAGGCGGAAATGCTCGAGGATGGTCTGCTCCGATTTTTCTTTCTCTGCAAGGCTCTCGTCTTTTGCAATCGACGTCAGTAAGGCCCTGCGAAGCTCGCGTTGGCGTTCGAGGAACGCATCAAGCAGCGCCAGACCTTCGGGCTCAATCGTGGAGCGGTCGGCGTGTTCGGTGAGCAGGTTGTAGGTGTGCATGAGGACGAGCAGACCCGCATAGGGATCCTGTTCGGCGATGATGCGCACGGCGCGCTCGCGCACGGCGAGATAGTCGGCGAGATCGATTTCTTCGAAGGCCGAGTATTTTCCAACGAGCTCGGTGGAAAATGCCGAAGGCTTGCCCTGGCGCGTGATGGCAGGATGCGCATCGCGCGCGGTCCAGCCGTCGTCATGGCTGGCGATGCCGCGCAGGACTCGGGCGCGAGGCTCGGGACGGCGGAATTGTGCGTTGCCCCATGCCGCGGCGAATTCGCCGGCCAGGCGCGCGTGGTCGGGGTGGGTGATCAGCCACCAACCCGATTCCGATTCCATTCGCAGCACGATTTCCACCCCTATTCCGCTGTTTGCGGCCGGCTCGATTCATGCCAGTTGTGCAGCGCCAGCCATTCGAAGAACATAACTACAAAAAAGAAGGCGAAACCCAACACGGTTGCGGCGACGACGAGCGCGAAAAGATAGCTCGTCTCCATCTGGTTGTTCGCATAAAGGATCGCATAGCCCAGACCGCCCTCGCCCACGCGCGTCGATCCGGCAAAGAGTTCGCCGGTGAGCCCGCCGATCACGCTGATACCCGCCGAGATGCGAATGCCGGTAAACAAGCTCGGCATGGCGTTGGGCAGGCGCAGCTTGAGCAGGATCTGGCTGGGCGTGGCTTTGTGCATCATGAAGAGATGAATCAGATTCTCGTCCACGCTGATCAATCCCTGCGTGGTGTTGGCGATGATGGGCGCGAGACAGATGATGAATGTAACGACCGTGACCGCGAAGATCCCCGGGCCGGCCCAGAAGATGACGAGCGGCGCGATGGCGACGATGGGCACGGTTTGCAGCAGGATGGTGTAGGGATAGACGAGCTGCCGCAGCCATCGCCATTGCGCGAAGACCATGGCGACGGCCACGCCGGCGACGATGCTGGCCGCAAGGCCTGCAGCCGCTTCAATCGTAGTAATGCGCAGCGAATTGAGCAGCGACGGAAGACGATCGAGCGCCGCCAGCGCCACCGCACCGGGCCCGGGGAGAAGATAGGCGGGGAGATGGTTGAGCCACACCACGGCTTGCCAAAGGCCGAGCAGGCAAGCCAGGACGATGAGGCTGTTGAGCAGGAGCAAGGATTTCTTCTTCATGCCATCACCACTCCTCGCAACAGCCGCGAAGCTTGCGTAACGATCTCTTCGAACTCGCTCGACTCGCGCGTTTCGGCGGTGCGCGGCCAAGGCAGATCGACGCGCAACTCATGCGTGATGCGTCCGGGATGCGCAGCCAAAATGACGATGCGCGAGGAAAGAAAGACGGCCTCGGCCAGCGAGTGCGTGACGAAGAGCACCGTCCACTTCTGCTCTGCGTAAAGGCGCAACAGCTCTTCGTTGAGCCGGTCGCGCGCCATCTCGTCGAGGGCCGCGAAAGGCTCGTCCATGAGCAGAATGCGCGGCCGGCTGACGAGGGCGCGCGCGATGGAGACGCGCATCTTCATGCCGCCGGATAGCTCGCGTGGATAGCGCCGGGCGACATGATCCAGGCGGACCAGTTGGAGCATCTCGACGACGCGCTCTTTGCGCAGATCGCGCGCGGCATGCTCGAGTTCCAGGCCCAGGCCGACGTTCTCCGCGACGGTGCGCCAGGGCAAAAGCGTGGGATCCTGAAAGATGAAGCTCATTATCTCGCGGGCATTCTCCGGCGTCATGCCGTTGACTTCGATGCAGCCATCGCTTGCCGGGCTGAGGCCGGAGACGAGCTTGAGCAGGGTCGATTTGCCGCATCCGGAAGGGCCCAGCAGCGTAACGAATTCGCCGCGCTCGACAGTGAGCGAGATATCGTGAAGCGCCACGGCTCCGCGAAAGCGCTTGGTCACGCTACGCACAGAGATCTCAGGGATGGCCGGGTCGCGAGCGCTCACCATGGCGAAGCTCCCGCAATGGGCAGATAGAGGGCGGAACCGTGCGAGGCGGTGTGCCATATCTGTTGGGTAGAGCGAGCCCAATTCCAATTGTCGGTGAGCTGCGGCGGAGTCGGCGTGGATGGATTTCGATCGTAAAGGGGAAACGCGGAACTGGCGATCTCGAGGCGTAGGCACTCGCCTCTGCCGAGCACAAAGGCGCACGGCTCGAGCGTGAACTCCCACTCATGGACTTCATCGGCCGCATAGGAACGATGGCGAAAGAGCCACGAGCTGCGAGCAACACCGATGCAGACGAACTCCGCGCGGCCGCTCGCCGTCACGCGAACGATTTTAGCGGTGAAGTCGGCATGGGCGGCCGACGTCGAAGCGAAGAACCGGATTCGAGGCTGGCCGAAGATTTCTGCGTCGCGCAGTGCCGGCGGCGAAGTGTAGACGAGCAGGTTGTTGCCGAGTTCCAGCTCGGATTGATCGAATGGGCCACTGAGCGCCTGCGGGCCGCCCGGCGGCATGACGGGAACCTCGGGGTCGTAGACAAAGACATCGCGTGGTTCGTCATTCTCCGGCGCCCTCGTGGTGAGTTGGCCGTCGCCCTTGCGCGAATTGGCCTTTCCCTCACTGTGCAGGTAGAGCGCGAATGCAGCCTCCTGCGGCCATTCCGCAGCGATGCGCCATTCGTTGGCCCCCAGAGCGAAGTAACGAATGCGGGGCTCGCCGTGGAACTCGCCGGATTCCTTCAACCAGTGGTTGAACCAATTGAGCAGGATCACGTCGACATCGAGATTTGCAGTCTTTCCAAAATCCGCATCGCCGGCGCGGTCGCCCCACGGTATATGCACCCACGGCCCGACGACGAGATACTGATGCGTGCGGAAGAATTCACTTCCGGCGCCTCTGCGGAGCGCCAGATATCCAGCGATCGAGCCTTCGAGATAGGTATCGAACCAGCCGGCAATATGCAGCGCAGGCACATGGATACGATCGATGCGTGTGCTGATGTCGAGCTCACGCCAATAGTCGTCCGGCTCGCGATGCGAAAACCAGTCGCGCACGTAGCCATGCAACGCAGGATCGGCGACTGAAGGATGCTGCGCGTAGGGCACGTACGCTGCCTGTGCGCGGATGTTGCTCCACGCGGCTTCAAGACGATCGGATGCGGCGCGCAACCCCTTGCGCCGGGCGTCTTCACGCAGCATCTGAATGCCCCAACCCAGCGCCGAACTGAGCCGCAGTGCGCCATGATGGTAGAACCATCCGTAATAGAGATCTGCGGCGGTCATGTGCGGCGCGATGCAAAGCAGGCCCTCGGGCTGCTCGGCGGCCGCGAGCAGTTGCGTCGCGCCTTGATAAGAGAACCCATACATTCCGATGCGTCCATTGCAAGCGGAATGATTGCGCAACCACGCGATGGTCTCGGCGCCGTCCCGAGCCTCGTTGCGGAACGGATAGAATTCGCCGCCAGATGCGCCGCGCCCGCGCACATCCTGAATGGCGACGTGATAGCCGTGACGCGCAAACCACGCCGGATGCGCGTAGACAACCGTCGATGCAATGTCGCGGCCATACGGCTGGCGCATCAGCAGCGTGGGCCAGGGACCGCTGCCCGGAGGATAGTAGTGATCGGAGACGAGCAAATCGCCGTCGCTGAGCCGACACTCCACGCCGCGCTCCAGGCGCACGCCGCTGCCGCAGTCGATGAGCGCCATCGGTCAAGCACCGTGCCGCGGCTCAAAGTTGTACATCGCGATGAGCGTTTCGGAGATGCGCGCCGCGGCCTCGTTCGACCAGCGCTCGCCGTTGGCAGCGGTCGCGGCGGCCGGATCGCCGACCACGCCGCTGGAAGAAATATCCTTCGTAAGCCAGGCGAAGTTGGCCGATGAGCCTTCGGGCTTGAGCAGCGCGGGTTGGTCGATGTGCGCGGCGTAGTTCGCCGTGTACTCATCGGTGCAAACCAACTTCGGCGTCGCGTGCAGCAGGTACGCCGTCTCGATTTCGCCGGCGTGAAAGCCGTAAGCTCGCTCTTGAGGGCTTACACCCTCAAACGGCGCGCCGGCCGAGCCAAAAAGCGAGAAAGTGCGCAAGCCAAACTCGGCGCGAAGATCGCGCGCCAGCACATCGACGAGCGACGAATTGCCGCCGTGCGTGTTGTAGAGAACGAGTTTCCTGAAGCCTCCGGCGGCCACGCTCGCGCCAATGTCGCGCACCACGGAAAGAAATGTTCGAGCGGAGACCGAGAGCGTTCCCGGAAAGCCGATGTGCTCGTTGCTCTTGCCGTAGCAGACCGGAGGCAGCGCAAAGATGTGAAGATCCGGGGGCAGAAGCGCCAGCGCCTTGCCGAGAAGCAGGTTATTGATCAGCGTGTCGGTGGCCAGCGGCAAATGATGGCCGTGCTGCTCGATGGCCGCGGTGGGCAGCACCAGCAGCGTGGATTGGCGCGGCAGCGCGTCAACTTGCTTCCAGGTAAGGTAGGCGAAGTTGCGCGAGTCGGGAACCCAGGTCTTCACGGTGCGACCGCCTCCCTGCGGAAGCTGATCATTTTGCCGGGATTGAGCAGCCCCCGCGGATCGTAGCGCTCCTTGGCGCGGAGCTGGATATTGTCCGCGCGAAAACGGCCGGCGTCTTCGAGATAGTTCACGTGCGGGTTGGCTACGAAGACGCCGATCGAGCGGCAGTAGGCGATCATGTCGTTCAAGCGCTCTTCCGCGGTGAAGCGAACGACGGGAATGGCGCCGGGAATCACCACGCCTTCGCCGTTCTTCATGAATTCGATGTGGAAGAGGATTTCATTTCCGTAGCGTTCGCGCAGCAGGCGAAACTGCTCTTCGCAATTGGCCGGCGAAAACCCGCATTGCAGATAGGTGTAAGCGGGGTCGGCTTTCATCGCCCAAAGCGTGGTGTGGTTCCAGGTGTAATCGCTCAGCAGCGGCTGTGTGCGCGGGCCGTCGTATTTGCCGGCGAACGTAACCTCCCCGCCGGCCGCTTGGGCTGCGACCCGCAGCGATTCAAGCTGCGCGGCCGCGATCATGATCAGCACCAGCGCCTTGCCTTCGCGCACTACCTGCTTCACGGGAGTGAAAAACGACGGAATAGGCCACTCAAATACGGTGGCGAGGCGCTTGGTCCACATGCCGTCCGCGGCAATCGATTGCGCGAATCGAAAGGCCTCGAGGTACGTGTCGAAGGCGGCGGTGACCTGCGTCCACTCGACCGCGCGGCCGAGCGCAAACCAGATGCGTGTGAGGATGCCGTTGGTTCCCCACGCATGCAGAATCTCGTGCACCGCCGTGCCCTCGTGCAACACTACGCGCGGAGGGTCTTCCATGGTGACGACTTCGAAGGCGCGCACGTTGTCGAAGTCGCGCAGCTGGCCGTACGTGATCGAGCCTATGCCGCCCGACCCGCCGCCGAGAAATCCGCCAACTGAGGCTTTGACAAGCGTCGACGGATACATGCGCAGCTCCCAACCCAACTTGCGCGCTTCGATTTCAAGCCCCGCTAACCGCAATCCAGGCTGACAAACGGCCACACCGTCGGGCGTGATCTCTTCGAGCTTGTCCATCAGCGAAAGATCCAGGACGATTCCGCCTTCGAGCGGCACGCACTGGCCGTAGTTGCCGGTGCCAGCGCCGCGCGCGGTCACCGGAATCTCGCGGCGACCAGCGAAACGCAGCACGGCCAGCACTTCCTCCACGTCGATGGGCTGCACGGCCACGTCGCAACGTTTGTCGGCGAGCTTCCCTCGCAGAATCGGCGAGTACCAATAAAAATCGTGCGACAGGCGATCGAGCACGGCAGGCGCAGAGAGCACGCGCGCCGGATCGGCGACCAGTTCACACAACCCCGCTGCGATACGGTCGTGCATCAAGAGGATCTTGTTCCTTTGCATCACTACTGCGAAGCGGTTGATTGCGCGTTTCTGCGGGTCGGCCAGGAGCGAAAGGCCCGCAACATCTGCGGATGGGTGAACAGTGCATAACACTCGTCGCGCGAAACCGGCCCGTCGACAACGCAGCGCATGTCGCTGCGCGCCGCGACTTCGGTGGCGGGGATTTGAATCTGATCGCAGTGGCAGTTCGCGTCGGCGATCGTCGCGCCGTAAACCACGCGGTCGATATTGGCCCACAGAGCCGCGCTCATGCACATGGGGCACGGCTCGCAGGTTGTATACAGCGTGTAGCCTGCGAGCGATATCTTCTTGAGGAGCTTGGTGGCCTTGCGGATTGCGCGAACTTCGGCGTGGCAGCTCGGGTCGAACTCACGCGCCACGTTATTCAGCGATCGCACCAGCACCTGGCCCGTGCGCGAGTGGACGATGGCGGCGCCGAACGGCCGGGGATATTCGGTGCCCATCGAGCGCGCGGTATATGAGGCCAGCGCAACCATCCTTGCGCGGTCCAGTTTGGGATTGCTCGCCGACGGCCGCCGCCAATTGGGACGAACCCTGCCGTTCGAATGAGGGGCCATACTCGAAATTAGCATGGCTGCGGTAGTTTTTGCGGGTGAAAATCGCTTTCGCATAGAAGGGGCCTGCGCACCCTAAAATCTTTGCATGGAAGCAGCCCCATTTACTGTGCGCGGCCTTCGCCGCACGCTTGCCGAGGGCACAACCAGTCCGACGGAACTGGCCAGACTCACGCTGGCGCGCGCCAACGGCAATGCGAGCCGGAACACCTACCTTTGGCAGAATCACGAGTGGACGATGGGCGAAGCCGCGCGCGTGGAGGCCATGCCGCGCGGCGAAGACGGGCCGTTCGGGGATGGGCGCGGCGCGCTCTGGGGATTGCCGATCTCGGTAAAGGACTGTTTCGACCTCGCCGAAGCACCCACAAGCTGCGGAGTGAAGTTCTATCGCGATTTGAACGGCATCGCGAAGCGGGATTCGTGGCTGGTGGAGTGGCTGCGCGCGGCCGGCGCGGTGATCACGGGCAAGACCCACCTGCATCCGCTGGCCTACGGAATCACCGGCGAGAATCCCGAGTTTGGCGATTGCGTGCAGCCCGGGGATTCGGGCGCGCTCACCGGCGGCTCGTCCTCGGGCGCTTCGGCCAGCGTGCTCGAGGGGTCGGCCGTCGCAGCCATCGGCACGGATACCGGCGGTTCGATTCGCGCGCCCGCGGCACTGTGCGGCCTGGCCGGCTATCGCGCCACGCTGGGACGCGGCGACTGGCGCGGCGGCGCGCACCTGGCCGAGAGCTTTGACACTATGGGCTGGCTGTTTCGCGATCTGGAAGACGCGCCGCTGCTGGCCGGTTTCTTTGCGGAGAATAAGTCGGAACCCGATGCCGCTCCGACGCGCGTCGGCGTGCTGCATGAAGATTTCCTCCACGATTGCGAGCCGGAAATCGTGAACGCAATGCGGGCGACAGCTCGAGAGCTCGCGTCGCTCGGCCTGCACGTGAAGGCGATCGAGACCGACTGGTGGAATGAAGCCTACGGGATCTACGCGCCTATCCAGGCGTGGGAGGCGGCGCGCATTCACGCCGGCCATTTCGACGAATTCCCGCCTCCGCTGCCGGAAAGGCTGCAATGGGGAGCGGGGATCAAGCCGGATGAGATTACAGCATTACGGCGACGGCACAACGAATTCCGGGCGCGGATGGACGATCTCTTCGCAGTGCATGGGCTACTGCTGATGCCCGCTTCACCCGTGGCGCGGCTCGCCGCCGGCGCAGATCACAGCCAGACACGACCGAAGATTCTGCGCTACACCACGCCATTCAGCCTCGCAGGCGTTCCGGTAGTGACAGTGCCGGCGAAACCAGGTGGAATGCAGCTTGCGGCTGCGCGTGGGCGCGATGAAGCGCTCGCAGCGTTCGCGGCACGCCTCGGCGCGCAGAGAAGGGCCAGCGGCTGAACCCCCGAATCATCTTTCAGGCGCATTTGCAACGGGCTAAAGTCCGTACCCTCCAGGCTGGCTCAGCGAGAAGCGCGGCGCGATCTCGCTCGTGATACCTTCCAATCAAGAAGTCACATCGATGAGGTCGGGTTTGAAAGCGGGCAGCCATTTTCTCTATGGAATCTTCATCTTTGCTGTGATAGGGCTCGCCGCGTGTCGCGATCGGCAATCACCTTCTGCGAACGGCCTCACTCCGATTCGCCTGCAGCTCGACTGGTACCCGCAGCCGGAGCAAGGCGGATTCTTCGCTGCGCAACTTGCCGGCTATTACAGGGCCGAGGGACTCGACGTCAGCCTTCTACCCATTCCACAGTATGGCAGCGTGGCGCAAATCGTCTCGACGGGCAAGGCGGAGTTCGGGCTGGGCTCGAGCGACCAGGTGCTGGAGTGGAATTCGAATGGACTGCCGCTGGTGGCCGTCTTCGCGACCATGCAGCACGATCCGCAAGCCATCATGGTTCACAAGAATTCGCCGATTCGCGATTTCAACGACCTTAGCGGGCATAGCATCGCCGCGCAGACCGGCGCCACGTGGCTCAAATACGTGATCAATCGCTATCACCTGCACGACGTGCGGCAGCTACCGACAACGCTTTCCATCGCCAACTTCCTCGCCGATCCCGGTTATGTGCAACAGATTTTCATCACCAGCGAGCCGTTCTTCGCCGAACAGGCCGGAGCGCAGGTTCGAAATCTTCTGATCAGCTCCTCGGGATACGATCCGTATCGCGTAATTCTCACCACACGCGATTATGCCGCGCAGCGTCCCGATGTTGTGGCCAGATTCGTCCGCGCCAGCATCCGCGGGTGGAACGAATACCTGCGCGATCCGGGACCGACCAACGCGCAATTGCTTCAGCTCAATCCGGCGCTCAATCCCGCGCAGGAGGCCTACACGGCCAAAGCCTTGCGCGAGGGCGGATTTGTCACCGGCGGCGACACCACCGGCACGCAGACCGGCCGCATGGACGCGGCGCGATGGAATGCGATGTATGAGCAACTTAAATCTCTGGGAATCCTGAACGGTCCTGTCGATCTCACGGCGACGTATTCGCTGAAATATGTTCAGTGAGTGAAGTGGGCAAACTTCTTGTCGTCCCGCCCTTGCGCCAGCCACCCCACGGACAAAGACCCGTCTGTGGGGACCCCGGCGCGCCGCAAGGATGGGGCACCCGGTCCCGGAAAAAAGAGTTCA
>JASHTH010000255.1 GCA_030040655.1 Acidobacteriaceae bacterium
CCATCCCGACAATGTGAGCGAGGTGGTCGATCACATCCATCAGCTCAAGTCGGAGGGTCTGGGCGTGATCGGCATGAAGCTCTGCGGCGGCGGCCAATTCGACCACAGCCACGACGACCGGGTGAAGGCGATGCGCTTCGCCTTCGATCATGCGGGCGTGGACGCGGCGACGGTGGGCTTCAAGAGCACGCAGGAGATCGACGAGGCCATCGACAACATGAACCTGGCGCTCTCGTAGAACACGGCCAGAGAGGGCCGTATAAGACCGAGTGCCGCCTATGCGAGGCGTGCCGAACGCAGTTGTCTCTCGTCAACTGGCGGATGATCCGACTTCCCGATTGGAACAATGACCGACCTGTTCGAGTCCGTGCGCGACTTCGTGATCGCACATCGAAAATGCCTCGGAATCTCCGGCGACAGCCTCACGTTTCTCGGCGGTCTGTTGCTCGCCCTCGAAGCGCTCTGGAAAAAGAGCGAACGGATCTCCATCGCTGTCAAGACGACTACAGCCAGGTATTTTCCCAAAGCCGAGGATGCGGCAGGAAAAAGCATCAGCCCAGAAACTACTGAAGAAACGTGGGTTAACCGGTGGCACTTGATCTCGCAACTGGGCACAATCGCCATGGCGGCAGGTTTCTTCCTTCTTCTTCTTTGCAGAATTTTCGCGGAATAGCATACAATCGGATTGTCGGATTTTCCGACGAGGCGGCAAAATGACGGAATACACCCTCAAGATCGCCGGCAAGCGACAGGTCACTTTGCCCAAGGAGATCGTTCGCGACCTGAACCTGGCAAAAGGGGACGAGTTGCAGATCGTCGTCCACAATCCTTCGCACATCCAGCTGATTCCTTTCACGCGCGTGCGCAAGGATCTCATCACCCCGGAGGTTGAGAAGATTCTCAATCAGCGGCGGAAAGAGATTGCCAATGGTGGAAGAACGGTTTCGCTCGAGCAGGCCTTGAAGAAGGCTGCCCAGAAGGATGCGCGCAAGCAAGCCTCCGCGTGCTCCAGCGCGGCTCTCAAGGTTGCGCAGCAAAGCCATGAGCAGATGGCCGCCGAGTGACTTGCGCGCGAGGTCGACTCCATGGCAGAGCAACAGGCCGGCATCTATCTTGCTCCGGGCGCAGAAGACACGTTTTACACGCTGCCGGAAGAAAGACGACTGCGCCTTGCGACTTTTCTTGAAGGAGAGCGCGCCAAGCTCGAATCGACCGGCGGCGGACGCAAAGAAGGAATGGCGTTTGAGTGGGAGCCTGGGTACGCGGTCTACTGGGATATCAATCTGAAGCCCGAATACCGCGCGACCGGCAAGCAACACAGGACGCCACCCTTTCCTGCGAAACTGGGCGCCGCTTACCGAATTGAAGTGCTCCTGATTCGAAAGCTCTCCTGACGCGGGCAGGAGTAGGCATTGTTTGCCAGATTGCGAGCCGCTTGACTGGCTCGGGCAGGTGCGTTAGCTTGGCCTTACACGGGAAAGGAGGTTGATCCAGTCTATGCAGAATGATGGTTCGAGTAGTTTCTCACGTGAGGTGACTGAGGCCTAGGGCATCGCGCCCCAGACCATGTAAGTCCCGGCGGAGGGTTGCTCCGCATGGGCCTGGCACTCGCGGCAGCGCGATGGCCTTAGTCCAATCCCAACAGATCACCGGCAGCGGCCTGGGCGCAGCGTGGGTCCAGGCCGTTGTTGCGTTGGGCCGAGGAGCAGGCAACTGTCACACTAATTTCAATGAGACTACAGCCTGCTCTCCTTTCCCTAAGTCCCTTAGTCCCTTAGTCCCTGAGTCCCTCAGTCCCTTAGTCCCTTAGTCCCTCAGTCCCTCGCCCCTCAGTCCCCTAGTCCGTCAGTCGCTCCTCCCACGGTAGGTCGACCCCACAAAGTGGAGCGCTCGAGCGCAAGTTTGATGTATAGTACAGTTCTCCCCGAACAAAAATCGAGCCCTGCCGACTGGCAAGGAGGTCGGTCCGATGCAAGACAGGAAGGGTATAGAGCAGCAGGTCGAATGTCTGCCTCAGGATGTTCGTTCTGAAGCCGGTAAAATGAACGCAATCCAGCCAGCATTTGAGCCAGGCCCGACGCCTGCGGGAAGATCCGACCGCGGGGCAAGCGTATGGAAGCGTTTTCTCCGCTGGGTTTCGGGAATGATCGTCCAGGATGTACCGGAAGACAGCGCGCTTTGCGAGTTCGATTGCCAGAAGGTTCAATGCACGAACGAAGAATGGGCGCACTGCGAAAGACGGCTCGCAAGGGCCGCTGGAGAATTATGGCCGGGAACTGAAACCAAGACGTCGGAACCGACTCCGGCGGTCCACGAGAAATCCGAGCTTAAAAACACCGCCGAGCAGTCGGATTCTGCCCCGGCAAGTTTTGTATCCACTAAATAGCGCCCCGACGATCAAACCGATGGCAAGCGTGTCCCCGCCCTGCGCAGGCAGGGTGGTGTGTCCAGCGCCCTGGCGAAACCATGAAGCGTCGAGCTGGGTTTGACCCCTCGCCCGTTCCCCAACGCGCTCTCTTGCGATAAACTCAGCCCGTGCGGGTGTTTGGCATCGATTGTGGAACCGAAGTGACCGGCTTCGGAGTCGTGGAGACCTGTGACACCGGCCGTGAGCCGCGGTTGGCGTGCATCGCGATGGGAGCCATCCGTCTTAAGAAGAACAAGCCTCTCGCCGAACGGCTCGAGCAGGTTTTCAGCGAGCTGACGGCGGAGATGATTCGCTGGCAGCCTGACGCCGTGGCCGTCGAGGACGTCTTTTACTCAGTGAACGCCAAGTCGGCGCTCAAACTGGGCGAGGTGCGCGGCGTGGCGCTGCTGGCCGCGGCCAATCGCGGCCTGAAGGTGGCCGAGTACGCGCCATTGAGCGTGAAATCGAGCGTGGTGGGCTACGGCCTGGCCAAGAAGGAGCAAGTGCAGTTCATGGTGGCGCGGCTTCTCGAGCTGCCGGAGCTGCCGCAGCCGCCCGATGCCGCCGACGCGCTGGCCATCGCCATTTGCCACATTCACTGCGCGCAAACCCTCGCTCTCCAGGGGGTGGGCCAATGAGAGCGGTGGTTGCAGCGCTTGCCGTTGCCGCTCTTGCGTTGCCGGCGTGGGGTGAGCAGAACGCGGTCTTCCGGGCCGATTTTTCCAACCCCGCCGTCGTGCCTTCGCAATGGACGCTGACCCTCCACCCCGACGGCAGCGGCCATTTCCGTTCCGAGCGCGGCAATGCGCAGTTTCAGGACCCTCCCACACTCGAGGCGCCGGACGTCGATCGCGAGATTCAGGTCAGCGAGCAGTTCGCGGGCCGGGTTTTCGAGAGAGTTCGCGACCGTGACATCCGCGAAGGCCACTGCGAGAGCCACATGAAAGTCGCCTTCCAGGGCTGGAAGACGGTGAGCTACAGCGGACCGGAGGGCCATTGGTCCTGCGAATTCAACTTTTCCCGCGACAAGGACGTCCAGGCGCTGGGAGACTCGCTGATAGCCGTGGCCGGCACCATCCTCGAGGGTGCGCGCCTGGAGACGCTGCTGCAGCACGATCGCCTGGGCCTCGACAAGGAGATGGAATACGTTTCCGACGCAGCCGGCGACGGCCGCCTCGTGCAGATTTGCACCATCCGGGGCATTCTGGAGCGGCTTGCCGACGATTCCGAGGTGCTGGACCGGGTACGAAAACGCGCCCGAACCCTCCTGGCAAAGTCAGCGAATTAGGCGCGCGGCGCGAAAATCGTAGAGACTTTTGGGGGTCGAAGCGTGTCCTAAGGATGTTGGACTCGAAAGCGTTGGCTTGCGGAGTCGGGGCAAGACTGGAAAGGCAGGAGACTCCATGAAAACGGCCTTCTTACAAGAGAAATCGAAGAGATATCCGGCCCTGGTCCTGGGGCTGGCAACGCTTGCCTGGGGCGCGGTATGGCTCGGGCCGCGGCTGGCGGCGCAGAACTCCGATCCTGCTCCGGGACCGGGCGCGCGCGCCGAGCGGCTCAGCAACGTAGATGGGCGTGTGCAGATCTCCCAAGGCGGTCAAACCCTTGCCGATCCCGCCTTGGTCAATACTCCCTTGTTTGAAGGCACTCAGGTCGTCACCATGGAAGACGGCAGGGCCGAGATTCAGTTTGAAGAGGGCAGCATCGCGCGCCTGACTCCCAACAGCTCGCTTACCCTGGGCGTGCTGCGGCCCGACAACGGCGTCGGCGGTACGCAAATTACCATGAACAGCGGCCTGGGCTATTTCGAAATTCAGGCCGGCAGCGACTCCGGCCACTTCCAGATGCGCTTCGGCGATACCACTGTAACCACCAGCGGATTCACCGTGCTGCGCGTCGACCTGGATAATCCTCCCGGCGAATTGGCCGTCTTTTCCGGCAATGCGCACCTTGAGAACGGCAGCGCCGTCTCGGTCGATCTGCATGGCGGCGAAAGCGTGGCGCTGAACGCAACCAATCCATCGCAATACAGCTTGGCGGAGACGATCGTGCCGGATTCCTGGGATCAGTGGAACTCCGACCGCGACCAGGCGCTCAATGCCGAAGAGGCGTCACGCACCGAGGCGACCGAGAACGTCGCCAACGGCGCCAATCCCGCCTGGAGCGACCTGGACGCCAACGGCAATTGGTACAATGTGCCCGGCCAAGGCTACGTCTGGTCCCCCTACGACGCTTCGAACCCGGGCTGGGATCCGTACGGCAACGGAAACTGGATGTACAACCCGGCCTTCGGCTATGAATGGATCTCCGGCGACTCGTGGGGCTATCTGCCCTTCAGTTGCGGGATGTGGAACTTTTATTCCGGCTTCGGCTGGGGCTGGGGTCCCGGCATGGGAGCCTGCAACCCATGGTGGGGAGGTCCAGTTTACATCGTAAACATCGGCTTCGGCCCTCCCGGCTATCTGCCGCCTCGCCTCCCGCGCCGTCCGCCGGTGCGCACTCCGCAGAGACCGGGCGGCCGGAAAGGTCCGTATCCGCTGATTGCCGTGAACAAGCGGCCGCCCAGCGGCGGCCCGGGAATGCTGCCGCGGCAGCGGAGCGTCTCGGCCACCATCAACGGCCATGTGGTTATGCCGCTCAGGCCCCTGTCGCCGCGGGCCGTCTATGACCACTCGGCTTCGCCGATCGTGACTCGCGCCATGCCGGGAACGTCCGGAGTGCGGGCGCCTGGGAATTTCGGCTATCCGGCAGGTCCAGCCTCCAGCGGCGGCCGTCCCGCTCCCAGCGCGCCAAAGTCTTCCGGCAGCAGCCCGCATTCCTCGGCGCCGCGCGCTGCTCCGGCTCCCGCTCCCCACGCATCGAGCGGTGGCGGAGGCGGCTCGCACGGTGGCGGTGGCAGCCATCACTAAGGCTCAGGCCGACTGTCCACCGAAAACAAGTGGGTGTCCCAGGTTCGGTGCGTCATTGTTTATTGCGCCTATAGCGGTTCCAAGATAGATGCACTCCGGAGCCGGATCAGCCGAGTCGACGCGACCCCGAGGAGCGGCGACCCTGGCAAAAAGCTGAGATGGGTATATCAATCTCGGAACCGCCGTAACCTGGGATTCACGAGCTTCCAAAAGAACGACTCGCTTCGACCAGCGTGTGCCACAGTTCCGCAAACCCTTCCATCGAGATTTCCTCCGCTCTTGCTCGCGTCTGAATGTGCGCGCGTTCCAATGCAGCGGCAATCTCCGCCGGCGCGAAGGCGGCGGCGCGAAGATTGTTGGCCAGCGTCTTGCGCTTTTGCGCGAAGGCCTGCCGAACGAAACGCAGGAAAGAAGCCTCATCGACGCCCAGCTCGGCGACCCGTGGCGCGATACGCCATCGAAAGACCGTCGAATGCACCTCGGGCGGCGGCGAAAACGCTGCCGGAGGCAGTGTAAACAGCCGCTCGACCAGCCCATACATCTGCACTGTCACCGATAGAATTCCGTAGTCGCGCGAGCCGGGCGCTGCCACTACGCGATCCGCAACCTCGCGCTGCACCATCAGCACGGCGCGGTCCAGCGAGGCGTGGCTCGTAGCCAGCTTGAGCAGAATCGGCGAGGTGATGCCATAGGGCAGGTTGCCAACCACGACGAGGCGTTGGCCGGCAGCGGCGGCGGCCGCTGCAAAGTCGAAGGTGAGAATGTCCTTCTCGA
>JASHTH010000256.1 GCA_030040655.1 Acidobacteriaceae bacterium
TGGAATTGCGCCGCGATGCGGCCGTCTTCACCTTTGAGCGCGGCGATTTTGCTATTTATGGCGAAGTCAACGGCAAGGTCACCGGCGCAGTCTTTCTGGGCGTGGGTCATCTGCATCTGGAGCCGCCGACGACCGAAGAGCGGCATAACCTGGCTATCTTGAATCACAGCGAGGTCTTCGACGAGGATTTCGACAAGGCGGTGCTGCGCTTCACGGATGCAACCGCCGCCGAGCTGCGCCGTGCATCGGCCGGCAAAAGTGACTTCGACAGTCAGTTCGTCTCGGCGGCGCGCGAGATGCGCGATTTTCAGCGCCTGAAGATCTTCACGAATTTCGACCTGCGCATCCTGGAGGACGTGCTCAGCCCGTCGCAAGGCGGCTATTTTCTTGCCGCCATTCACGGCAAAAAGAACGCGCACCTCATCTTCACGCTCGATCCGCACGGCGCCCGCTTCGTCTCGCCCGAAGAAGTCTCGTTGATGAGTTGGAACGAGTGGGGCGAGGCGTATCTGACGGCGTTTCATCTCAGCTCGGAGCGCGCGCAAGGCGAAGGCAACGGCGACGAGCAGAACGGAGCCTACCGCATCGACCATGAAGACCTGGATGTCACGATCGAGAAAGGCGGCTTTCTCAGCGGCCTGGCCACAGTTCACATTGTTGCCGCGCAGGATGGCGTAGCCGTGGTTCCGCTCAACCTCTATCCCACTCTGCGCGTCAGTAAAGTCGAAACCGATGGTGGCCAGGCGCTCGATTTCGTCCAGGAAAAGAAGGAAGAAGATGCCGACTTTGCGGTGGTTCTGCCGGCGCCGCTCAAGCTTGGCGATTCCGCCACCGTGCGCATCGCCTATGGCGGCAAGGACGTGGTGGCCAATGAGGGCGGCGCGAATTACTATCCGGTAGCCCGGGAAAGCTGGTATCCCAATTCCGCCCGCGGCTTGGGCGATTATGCCACTTACCGCATGATCTTCCACGTTCCCAAAGGCTTGAACCTGATTGCTACGGGAACTCGCACCAGCGAGAGCTCCGACGGGAAGGTGACGACCAGCGAGTGGAAGACGGACGTCCCCCTCGCCGTCGTCGGATTCAACCTGGGCCGGTTCACCATGAAGGAGGCGAAGATCGAAGGCACAAGCGGGGATACGCTGCTCGTCGACGCCTACGCCAACACCACGCCCCCGGACGACCTGGCGAACCTGTCCAACATGAGTCTGGGTAACTTCGACGCCCCCGGCATGCTTCCCGTGCAATTGAGCCAGGCCGAGGTCGCGGCGCGAATCTACTCCACCTACTTCGGCGCCTTGCCTTTTTCGCGCATCGCCGTGACGCAGCAGTTCGCCTGTAATTATGGGCAAAGCTGGCCGATGCTGGTCTACCTGCCCATCTGCGCTTTCCTCGACACGACACAACAGCACGGTTTGGGCGTTGACCCCCAGGACATGTATTGGAAGGTTGTGACCCCGCACGAAGTGGCGCACCAGTGGTGGGGACAGACCGTAGGGTTTCGCAGTTATCGCGACCAGTGGATGAGCGAAGGTTTCGCCGACGCCTCCGCTTCCATCTTTCTCCAGGCCACGCGCCCCAAGCCCGATGACTTTCGCGAATTCTGGAAGCTGGCGCGTCGCGATCTCACCGAGAAGAACGCCGAAGGCTTTCGCCCGATCGATGTTGGCCCAGTCACCATGGGGTACCGGCTGAGCACGGACAAAACCGGATGGGGAGTCACCCGCGATCTCATTTATCCGAAGGGCGCCTACATTCTGCACATGTTGCGCATGATGATGTGGTCGACAAAGGACGGCGACGCGCGCTTCATCGCCACCATGCACGACTTTGTCGATACCTACCGGTTGAAGGCGGCTACGACCGAGGATTTCAAGGCCACCGTGGAAAAGCACATGAGCCAGCAGATGGACCTCGACGGCAATCACCGCATGGACTGGTTTTTCAACGAGTATGTTTATGGAACGGCCCTGCCCGTCTATCACTTCGAAGGAGACGTCACCCAGAACGGAGATCAGCCCACATTGCACTTCAAGCTGACGCAATCGGGCGTATCGCCGGAGTTTAAGATGCTCGTTCCGGTGTATCTCGAATTCACCGACGGGAAGGTGCTCCGTCTCGGATCGATCACCATCGTCGGCGACAGCGCGGTGGAAAAGCATGTACCCCTGCCCAAGCTGCCTGCGCCGGTCAAACGCGTCTCGATCGACTATGATTACGATGTGCTTTCCATTGAAAACTGAGCCGGGCGAATGGCGGCGGGCTATTCTCCTGGCGGAACGAGAGGGCCTAGGAATGGACAGGCGAGGGATGTTGAAGATCTTTGCGGCCGGCGTTGTGGGGATGGCAATCGTCGCGGTGCCGCCGGTCGCATCGGCGCAGGCCGGCGGCACGGTGCTCACGCGGAACGATACGCAAAAGCTGCTGCCCGATAAGGTCTACTACAAGGGAATGTCGGCCACCGTCCAGTTGCGCAATTCCGGCGGCGTGAAGTTTTCCGACGGATATTACATGCTGGCCACGCTGGTCGACACCAGCGGCTACTCGAGTGACATCCAGGCCAAATATCAGGCCTACTTCATCACCGAGGTTCCGCTCAAGATCGCAGGGCAGGATCTGGCCGCGGGGGTCTATGGCGTCGGTTTTGTCGGCGGTAAATTCATCGTGACCGACGTGGGCGCGCACGACCTGCTGACCGTGCCGGCCTCGCAGGACGCGGAGATGAAGCGGCCGACGCCGCTGCAGGTGACGACCGACCCTGGCGGCGGCTACCGGCTCTACGGTGGGCGAAGTTACATCGCTTTCAGTCGCTAGCTATAGCAAAACCAGAGATGCTGTGTACCGAAGCCAAGACACTCAAGTTGCCGCGACCCCAAGGAGCGGCGACCCTGCAAGACAGGGAATAGGCCACACCCTCTCTGGTTTTGCCGTAGCTGGCGCTCCTGCCGGGCCCTCGGTTGTTCGCCACGGTTTCGCAGCCGCAGCGCAATCTTGCCTTATCGGCGCTCGGAAAGACTGGCGGTCGAAGCTGCCGCCGTTCCCGCTGGCGCGGGCTTCGGCACAGGCAGCGGTCCCATGTGCCGGATCGGCCCGCCGGCTGCGGCCGGCGCCGCCTGATGCATGGTCACGATGATCGCCGTTGCCGGCTTCTTGCTCACGCATCGATAGGAGTGCGGAGTGCCGGCGTCGAAGTACACCGCATCGCCC
Organism: Acidobacteriaceae bacterium; assembly: GCA_030040655.1. Classification (GTDB taxonomy): domain Bacteria; phylum Acidobacteriota; class Terriglobia; order Terriglobales; family Acidobacteriaceae; genus Telmatobacter. Next base: position 3,208 of record JASHTH010000256.1, read on the forward strand.
ACCTCCAGCTTCACTTCCTGGTCGCCGTGCCGGATCGAGAGCTCTCCATCCATGACGTACAGGAACTCGTATCCCTGGTGCAGGTGAGGCTTGGGTTCGGTCTCAGCCGCCTGCGGGATGAACTCGGCATGATACGGGTCCATGTGCCGATCGGGCACCATGTAGCCCAGGCTCTCAAAAAAGTATGCGGGCGATTCGACTCCGGTCTGCGGCAGCCGCACGCGTTCCTTGCGCCTGTGAACCCGGAACATCGGGTGCGGTTCGGTCTCGAAGAAATACGACAGATCTTTGGAGAACACCATGGCGATGCGTGCCAAATTGCGCAGCGTGGGCACCACGCGGCCCGTCTCAAGCTGCGAAAGAAAGCTGGCCGAGAGCCCGGTGTGCTTGCCCAACTCCACCAGTCCCATGGACTTCTTCAAGCGCAGGCGCTTGATGCGCTCGCCGATGTGCTTCTCCGCAATGAACCGCTCGGTGGTCTCCGCGTCCACTTGAGACTTCTGCGTTTTTTCGCTCTGAACTACCGCCGCTTCGGTCATGGCCCCTCCGGCCGCGAAACCGCCAAATGCCGTTCCTCTACTTGGATGCTAAACAGCTTGCGATGTTGTGTACATCAAAAAGAATTCTCATGGGGCTAAAGCCTTGTGACCAATACATTTCGTATCGTATTCATAGCCAAGGAGCTGCCGTCCATCCTGTGAATATGGATCCCGCCACGGGCAAGTACCTGCTGACTGGCGCCTCGGGAATGCTGGGCCGTGCCATTCGCAATGCCATGTCGGCCCGCCAGATGCCGTCGCTGCAACTGTCGCGTTCGACGGCCGTGCCACGTCCGGCCGGGGATGCCCAGTCGCCCGCCAAGGATTCAGGCCAAGCTTCGGGCAGCGGCTCGCGCGCGCTGCAGTACGTTGCGGTTTCCATTTCGGGCGAAATTCCATGGAATTACACGGCCACGCCGCCGCTTGCACGGCCCGAGCTGCTCGAGGGGCTGACCGCCGCGATCCACTTATGCGGGGCCAATGTGGCCGCGCACCGTTGGACTTCCGCTTACAAGCAGGAGATCGTCTCCAGCCGCGTGGATTCGACGCGCGCGCTGGCTAAGGCTCTGGCGAGCCTGCGCCATCCGCCGCAGGCAGTCTTTATCGCTTCCGGCTCAGGAATCTACGGGAACCGGGGCGAGGAGCTTTTGGACGAATCGTCGACGCTGGGGGCCGGTTTTCTCGCCGACCTCTGCCGCCATTGGGAAGAAGCGGCGCAGCCGGCGGTGGACGCCGGCATTCGCGTCGTGCATCTGCGCATGGGCGTAGTGCTTGCTCCTGACCCGAGCGGCATGGTCGCCCGGCTCCGGCGCGTCTTTCGCTGGGGCCTTGGTGGCCGGCTTGGCCCCGGCACACAATGGATGAGTTGGATCAGTCTCACGGATCTGGTCTCCGCAATCTTCTTTCTTCTGGAGCATCCGTCGATCTCAGGTCCCGTGAATCTCACTGCGCCCAATCCCGCGACCAACGCGCAGTTTGCCCGCGCGCTTGCGCGCCAGCTTCATCGGCCCGCTTTCATGCCCGTACCTGCTGGCGTGCTCCGCCTCCGCTTCGGCGAATTCGCCGATGAAGCGCTGCTCTCCGGCTGCCGCGCATTTCCTTCCAAGCTCAGCGCCGCCGGATTCCAATTCGCTCATCCGGCCATCGACCAGGCGCTCGCCGCAGCGCTGGCCAAGCGCTGAGATCGGAGGGAGGGTACGGGCTTCAGCCCGTACTGTAAAGCCGCCCAAAAAGGACCTGGGCTTTAGCCCCTGAGGGAAACGGACGGAGCCAGCTATCTCCTCGCGCCGCGCGATATCCTGAGAAGTCATCATCTCCCTGATGGAAAGCGCACCCTCATGCCTGAAGAATCCACTGCTCCGCCTGCCGAATCCATCACCGCCAAAGCTCCCATCGCTGCCATTGCCACCATCGGCCAATACGAGGGCCGCTCCGTCACATTGCGCGGGTGGCTCTACAACTCGCGCGAGTCCGGCAAGCTGCTCTTTCCCATCTTTCGCGACGGCACGGGCACCATCCAGGGCGTCGCGCACGTCAAAAGCGTCCCGCCCCGGGTCTTCGAGGAGCTGAAGAACCTCACCCAGGAGTCGAGCGTGATCGTCACCGGCAAAGTGCGCGCCGACAAGCGCGCGCCCGGCGGCTACGAGCTCGACGTGGAAGACGTGCAGGTGGTGCAACGGGTGCCCGAAGCCGACCCTTACCCGATCACCCTCAAGGAGCACGGCGTCGACTTCCTCATGGAGCGCCGGCATCTGTGGGTGCGCTCGCCGCGGCAATCGGCCATCCTGCGCATCCGCGCCGAGATCATGCGCGCGGCGGCCGAGTTCTTCGACACCAACGGCTTCATTCGCACCGACCCGCCCATCCTCACGCCGGCCGCGTGCGAGGGCACATCGACGCTCTTTCCCGTCGACTACTTCGGCGATCCCGCGTACCTCACGCAATCCGGCCAGCTCTATATTGAGTCCACGGCGCTGGCGCTGGGCAAGGTGTACAGCTTCGGCCCCACCTTCCGCGCGGAAAAATCGAAGACGCGCCGGCACCTGTGGTTGCGCTCGCCGCGGCAGTCGGCCATCCTGCGCATCCGCGCCGAGATCATGCGCGCGGCGGCCGAGTACTTCGACATCAACGGCTTCATCCGCACCGACCCGCCCATCCTCACGCCGGCCGCGTGCGAAGGCACATCGACGCTCTTTCCCGTCGACTACTTCGGCGATCTCGCGTACCTCACGCAATCCGGCCAGCTCTATATTGAGTCCACGGCGCTGGCGCTGGGCAAGGTGTACAGCTTCGGCCCCACCTTCCGCGCGGAAAAATCGAAGACGCGCCGGCACCTCACCGAGTTCTGGATGATCGAGCC
>JASHTH010000257.1 GCA_030040655.1 Acidobacteriaceae bacterium
TGGAGGTAATTGGCGCCACCGTAACAGTGGAGAGAGACGCGATGGCGCTGTTGCGAGTCAGCACCTACACCGGTCTAGTTTTGTTAGGGCGGCCGTAGGCGTAAAGGCGAACCTCGCCCCGGGTTTCTCTGCCGGCCATGATGCCACTGCATCCCAGAATTGCGATTCTTCGACTTCTTGCGGCATCCGCCGGTATCCTTCCCGGTCGCGCTCTTCTTTCGCGCGAATTTCCAGCCTTCGCAGATGCTCTCGCAATGCCTCGCGAACCAGTGCAGAGCGATTCTGCTTCGATCTGCGAGCCGCTCGATCGGTGGCTGCAAGAAGCTTCTTATCTAGGACAATTTGGACAGTCTCCAAAATGTCGGCCCTGCTCCACAATACACTTCACAATGGAATCGAATGCACATCTATATCCGGGATTTCACAGGAAGTAAGGACGCCGGAGATTAGTATCCCGCCGCCTTGCCGTAATGGCTGCGATGGTCCTGGCCGCCAAGCAATTCGCCGGTTTTTGGATCGACGGCGATGCACTCGCCGTTGGACCAGTGGCCCCGGCTCACGCTGACGTCGTAACCCTGCGCGCGCAGCGCGCTGACGGTCGCGTCGGGAAAGCCTGGTTCGATATAGAGCTTGTCCGGCAGATATTGATGATGGAAACGCGGCGCGTCGACGGCCTGCTGAATGTTCAGGCCATCCTCGGCTGCGGAGAGGAAGATATTGCCCACCGTCGTAATAATGCGCGCGCCACCGGGCGAGCCCAGCATGAAGCGCAGCTTGCCGTCTTCCAGTACGATCGTCGGCGTCATGGAGCTCAGCGGCCGCTTGCCGGGCGCGATCGCATTCGCCGGCCCCTGGATGAGGCCGAACATGTTGGGCACGCCCATCTTCGAGGCAAAGTCGTCCATCTCGTCGTTGAGCAGAAAGCCGAGCGAGCCCGCGGTGACGTGCGAGCCAAAGCCGTCGTTGAGCGTCGTGGTGACGGCGACCGCGTTGCCCTCGCTATCCACGACGGAGTAGTGCGTTGTGTCCGGCGATTCGGCGCGGCGATGGCCGGCCGCCGTCGGCGCCGGAGGCAGAAAGCCCCCAGGGCGGCGCAGATCGGCGCTGGGCGTTGCTTTGTCCAGGTCGATCGCCGCGCGCCATGCCGCCGCATATTTTTTCGCGATCAACTCGTCGACCGGAATGCGATTGTAGTCGGGATCGCCGAGATAGTCGGCGCGGTCCATGTAGGCGCGGCGCCAGGCCTCCACGATCAAGTGCATGGCCTCCGGCGTGCGGTCGCCGAGATGCGCGAGATCGTAGCCTTCAAGAATGTTGAGCGCGCTCAGCAGCACTACTCCGCCGGACGACGGCGGCGGAGCGCTGAGAATGGTGTAGTTGTGAAACGTTCCGACGACCGGCTTGCGCTCGACTACGTTGTACTGCGCCAGATCGTCGAGCGTGATCAGCGCGCCGCCCTTCTTCAAATCTTCGACCAGTTCGCGCGCCATTTGCCCGTGGTAAAAGTCGTCGGAATCGGCGGAGATGCGCTCCAGCGTGCGCGCCAGCAGCGGCTGGGCGAAGGTCTCGCCTGTTTTGTAGAGATCGCCATCGCGCTGGAAGATGCGGCGCGAATCGGCGAACTTCGCCAGCTCCGGATCGGCAAGCTCATGCGCCTCTTCGTCGCTGAGGACGAATCCCTTGGCGGCGAGCGCGATCGCCGGCGCCATCACGCGCTTCAGTCCCAGCTTGCCGTATTTGCGCTCGGCATAGACAAGGCCAGCGACTGAGCCCGGCGTGGCAATAGAACGATAGCCGAGGGTGCTGGCGCCGGGAATCACGTTGCCCTTGGCGTCCTGATACATGGTTTCGGTCGCGGCCAGCGGCGCCTTTTCGCGGAAGTCGATGAACGTCGATTTGCCGTCGCGCATGCGCAGCAGCAGGAAGCCTCCGCCGCCCAGGTTGCCGGCCACCGGATGCACGACGGCCAGCGCGAATCCCGTGGCCACCGCCGCATCCACTGCATTGCCGCCTTCGCGCAGCACTTCCACACCGACATCCGAGGCCAGATGATGCACGCTCACGACCATGCCATGCTGCGCGCGCGCAGGCTGCTCGTCGAGATAAGGGATGGCGTTCTTCGTTCCCTCCTGCGCGAATGCGGAAGAGAGGCCGAGAAGAGGAAGGACTGCAACCGCCGAGAAAGCGAAGGATTTCGTCATGGACCTTGGGGAGAAGACCTGCCAGAACATTTTCGCAGATTTCGATTGCGGTGCGGTGTGCGGCAATGGGGGCCATGTCGGAGACTCGGGCTTGAGCCGAGTAGAGAAGAGGCGATCCTGCAGGATTTCTCGCTCATAAGCTTTCCCAAATGTGCGAGACCCGGCCGGCGCCCGATACAATCTCATTGACACACGCACGCAAATCCTCTTCAGAGAAGGAAATCGGAGATCGGAATGCGCAGGAAGGCAATGCGGGCTATCCCGAGTCTGATCGCAGTGGCCGCGCTCGGCGGCTTTGCGGCGCTTGGCCAGCAGACGGATGTATCGGCGAGCTTCTACAGAAGCATGAACAGTTCGACGTCAGGCGACGGCACGCAGCAGACTCCCACGGACTCGTACGGCGGCGTGGTCGGGGTTCGCCAGATTCGCAATCCTCTGGTCGGATATGAAATGAATTTCTCTTACAACCCTGAAGACCAGACGTTTGCGCCGGTCGCGGGGGCGTGCGGCTTTTTCTGCCGAAACACCCCGACGGCACTCACGGTCAGGGCGATGGAGGTTGCCGGCGACTGGATCGCGTCAGCCAGACTTGGAGCCTTGAGACCGTTCGTTCTTGGCGGCCTCGGGGCGTTTATCTCTTCGCCGAGCACGAGCGTGCTGGACACCAACACCGTGGCCAGAGTGGCCTATATTGGCGGAGCCGGCGCGGACATTCGGTTGCAGCCCCGCTTCGGCCTGCGCCTGCAATATCGCGAAAACTTCTACAAAGCGCCCAACCTGCTGCCCGTCTATCCTCCTACCGGCAAATACACGCAAACCGGCGAGCCGATGGCGGGATTTTACATTCGCCTCGGCGCGTTGCCTAAAGCACACTAGGGCATTTTAGGAAATCGTGTGTCCGTTCCGGCGTTGCCCAAGGTTGCCGCTCCTTGTTGGTCCCACCCGAAGGACGAACCCCTGTCGTTGGGGACCCCGGGTTCGTCCCACCCCGACGACGAACCGATGTCGTTGGGGACCCCGGTTGGTCGCGTCGACTTTGCGATCTTTCTTCGGCTACTTCATTTCCTAAACCGCCATAGATCTCCGACCGCATGAATCCGTACCAACGAGCATACTTTCCCAGGTTCGAAAATACGCACCTGGGGCACCCAAGTTTGCTGCCTGTTCAGGCGGTCAGAGTCCTAGCAATGCGGCGTAGACGGCGCTCAGCGCGCGCTGATCAGCATGACCGGGTCGGGAATGACGCGGCAGACGCCGGCGCCGGAGCGCCACGTTGAGCCGTCTGCATACGTAATCGATTCGACGTCGATCGAGAAGACGGCCGAGTAACCACGCATCAGCAAATCGGCGGCGGATTCACCCTCTGAATCGCCCGAAAAACTGACATTCATGGTGCGGCTGATTTGCCCTGGGCCCGGGGCGCCGAATTGCGCCGGCACAACCCGCGTCTTTGGCGT
>JASHTH010000258.1 GCA_030040655.1 Acidobacteriaceae bacterium
ACCGAGGTCTTCGGGCCGGAATCTTCGGGCAAAACGACGATTACGCTGCAGGTGATTGCCGAGGCGCAGCGTAACGGCGGCCTGGCGGCGTTCGTCGATGCCGAGCACGCGCTCGATCCCGGATATGCCAAAAAGCTGGGCGTGGACGTCGACAACCTGCTGGTGTCTCAACCCGACAATGGGGAGCAGGCGCTCGAGATCACCGAGGCGCTGGTGCGCTCGGGGGCGATCGATGTGCTGGTCGTGGACTCGGTGGCCGCGCTGGTGCCCAAAGCGGAGCTCGACGGCGAAATGGGCGACTCCCACGTTGGACTGCAGGCGCGGCTCATGTCGCAGGCGCTGCGCAAGCTCACCGGCACGGTCTCGAAGTCACGCACCGCGCTGATCTTCATCAACCAGATTCGCGAGAAGATCGGCGTAATGTTCGGAAATCCCGAAACGACCACTGGCGGACGGGCGCTCAAGTTCTATTCATCGGTTCGCATCGACATCCGCCGCATTGCGGCCGTCAAAGAAGGTGAGACGGTCGTTGGTTCCAGAACCAAGGTCAAAATCGTCAAGAACAAGGTCGCCGCGCCGTTCCGCGAGGCCGAATTCGACATCCTCTACGGCGAGGGCATCAGCCGCGAAGGCGATGTGCTGGATTTGGCAACGACGCACAACATCGTGGAAAAGTCCGGCGCCTGGTACAGCTACGATGGCGAGCGTATCGGCCAAGGACGCGAAAATACCCGCGCCTTCCTGAAGGAGAACAAGGATATTTTCCATAAAATCGACGCCGAGTTGCGCAAGCGGCTGAGCATCGGCGCAGCACCCAAGGCGGAAGTGCCCGAAGTGCCTGCGACCGGCCACCACGACGCCAAAGAGGCGGTTCGTCCCCGTCGCGGATGAAGCATTTTCAGAGCGAGTGTAGTCCGAGGAAAAAGCGCCAAGTCGACACGACCGCAAATTACCTTATGGTGCTTCGAGAACCGGTCTTCTGCATTTTCAGAGTTGCTGAGGCCCTTCCAGGGCAATTCCCCGCCCATTCCCCAGATGAGCATTGTAATGATGCCGTTACGCTACCGATTTGACAAATGGCTCACCTAAGCGCATTCTCGGTGCACTGAGTTCCCCCTTCCAAAACTCCAGGCGCCAGGCCTCCCAACATCGAGCCGAGGAGGATCAGGAAAATGCACACCCTAATACTCAAATTGGCAGTCAAAATGCCAACCCTGGCGACCCGTGAAGAAGGACAGAATCTGATCGAATACACCTTGGTCTTGGTTCTGGTCGCATTCGGGGTAACGGCAGCTGTCCAAGCTTTGGGAAAAGGGCTGGACTCAGCATTCACGTTCATCAGCAGCGTGCTGGCCAGCAGCCTCACATAATCGAAGTACCGGCCCAGCACCGCACGAGTGAGGACACTACCCGAAATCGCTTCGACCTACATTATTTCCAGAACCGCTATAGCCGCCGGTCACAATTCCGGGGCGGCCGACAAGTTGCGCGTCATTCCCAAGGGAACGGATTCCAGAAAATGCCGTAATCTTGAAGTGCGCATGAAGACTGCCCGAGCAGCACCACAGCGGTTCCACAATGGCTACACCTCGGAGCCTCAACAGCCAAGTGGCTCTTTCCTTAAGAAAGAGCCACCTTCGGCAACGCCTGAAATTGGGCACAGCGTCTGTGGAACCGCTCGAAGAAGCGATCGGCGGCCGATTTCCATTTGGCTCGCCATGCTCTGCGTGTGCGCCGGACCTTTGCTTGCGCAAAACCCCGCTGCCTCTTCACCCACCGCTCAGCCAACCGCGGCGCCATCGAGCGAAGCTCCGGCCGCGATCCATGGCGTGATCGACCTGGATGGCCCATGGCGCTTCCAGATCGGCGACGATCCGGCTTGGGCCGATCCCGGATTCGACGATTCCAAGTGGCAGACCGTGACGCTGGGACAGACGCTGACCGACCAGGGAATCGATACTTACTCAGGCTACGCCTGGTACCGGCTGCGCCTGCAGCCGCAGCAGCTCGCGCAATTCGGCAATCTTCCCGACAACGGATCGCTGGCTCTGCTGCTGACCAGCAACTCCGTGGGCCAGCTGGGAGCGTACGTAAACGGCGTCGAGTCGGGACACACGCGCGGCATGACCGACCATCCCTCGATGTACCAGTCCCCGCCGTTCGTCGTGCCGTGGACACAGCCGCCCGGCGGCGGCCCGGTGGTGCTGGCAATTCGCACCTGGGCCGGGCCCAGCATTCCCATTCGCCACGGACTGCTCGACCGCGTCGAACTTGGCAGCCAGGACGATATCGCGGACAGGCTTGCGCTTGCCTTCGGCCGCCAGTGGAACCAGCACGTGATCGCCGGCATGATTGTGACGCTGATGTTCCTCTTTGTGGCCGGCCTGGGCGCCACGCTTTATCTTGCCCAGCGCCATCACTCCGAATACCTGTGGCTGGCGCTGATGTGCCTTTCGGTGGCGTTCACCGGCGGCATTGAGACGGCGTATCAACAAACGGCGCTGCCGACCTCGGTCTTCAACGTGCTCGAGCTCTGGGCCGGCCGCATCTTCATGGCGGTCACGCTGGAGTTTATCCTCCGCTTCACCGCCAGCCCAAGCCGCCGCGCCGTCCGCATCGTCCAGATCTCCGTGCTGGTGCTACCTGTCGTTTCGCTGATCGGCCTTGAGCAGACCTATGAGTACCTCTCGATCACCGCGGAGGTGGTCTTCTGTGTGCTGGTCACGGTTCTGCTCTACCGCGCGTGGCGTCACGGGTCGCGCGAGGCAGGCGTGATGCTGGTGCCGTTTTTCCTCGCCGCGACGGCCGACTCGGTCGACACCATCCTCGACTGGGCCGCCAGCAAGCATTGGCTCTCCGAGCAATTCGCCTCGCACCGCTTTCATCTCGGCCCCATCGAATTTTCCACGGGGGCCGTCACCTACACGATTTTTCTGGCCAGCATCATCGCGGTCATTCTCTATCGCTTCGTGAGCGTCAGCCAGGACGAGCAGCGTTCGGCGGCCGAAATTTCCGCCGCGCGCAGCGTGCAGTCGCTGCTCATTCCCACGCAACTGCCGTCGAACAAGAACTTCATGCTGGAGAGCGCCTACCTCCCGGCGAGCGGAGTAGGCGGCGATTTCTTTCAGGTGCTGCCGCTCAAGGACGATTCGCTGCTCATCGTCGTCGGCGACGTGAGCGGCAAGGGGCTGCAGGCGGCGATGAATGCGAGCACGCTGGTCGGCGCGCTACGCAACGAACTGGCGCATGACCCGGCCACCGTGCTCGACCATCTCAATCGCGTGCTGCTCGGCGCGGTGCCGGTTCCGGGCAAGGTGCCCGAGCTCGACGCCGTCCCCTGCTTCGCCACCTGCCTGTGCGCGCGCATCTACCCCGATGGCACCATGACCGTCGCCAACGCCGGCCACCTGAGCCCCTACCGCGACGGAAGGGAGATGGAGCTGGCGCCTGGCCTGCCGCTCGGCGTGATTGCCGACATCCATTACGAGCAGGCTACCTATCAGCTCAATCACGGCGAGCGAGTCATCTTCCTCTCCGACGGGGTCGTCGAAGCCACCAACGAGCAGGGCGAGCTGTTCGGCTTCGAGCGCACCCAGCAGGTGAGCAACGAGCCGGCCCGCTACATCGCGCAAACCGCCAAGCGCTTCGGCCAGAACGACGACATCACCGTGGTGTCGCTCTATGTGGCGTCGCGCACCGCTCACCGGGCGAACGAAGAAGCGGTTGCGGCGGGGTAAGATCCCGCTTTTCGATCATTCCACTGAGAAGTGCAATATTCGAACTTCCTAATTGGCATCTTGTAGTTATGCAAGTAGAGTTATGTATATAGCGGATCACCTTCTGCAGGCGAGAGGAGGACTAAAGTGGCGCCAACCGACGTCACGAAGCAGCATGTCATCGAGAAGTACATAAAACCGGCCAGGCAGCGCGGCGAGAAGACTGTCGAAGTGCGGGTAGGCAATGTACTCAAGGAACTGGGTTGGTCCAACCGGACCCCTTCTGTGTTTTCAACTCTTGGCTCGCAGCCGTTTCAAAAGCAGGCTGGTGTGGAGTTGATCGAGAAGCGCGGCGGGCCGGCGTCCGGCGGCCCGAGCACAACGGTTCGCTTTATTTATCGTGTTCTAGACGAGGGCCAATCTCCGGGCATGGAAAGGAAAGTGCTCTCCAATGGCGCGGGACTTATGTCCCTTTACGGAATTTGTGGAGAGACCTTCCGTCAATTGGGGGGAGGTGAAGCATATCTCAAAGCCGAGAGAGACTGGGGACCGGACGCATGGGAGAAGTACGAAGCTGAGTTGGCCCAAAGAAAGAAAGAGGGTAACTAGAAGTGAGCATCGTCTACTGGGACACGATGATGTTCATCTACCTCCTGGCGGGAGACCCTATCTTTACTCCGAAAGTCGAGCGATTTCAGCGCGAAATTGAACGGCGGGGAGACACGCTGGTCACCAGCGTGTTCACCCTGGGTGAAGTCCTGACCGGACCGCGTAGAGCAGGCGATGCAAGTGGAGTCTCTGCGATCACGAGCTTTTTTGCGTCCGGCCGAATCGTGATTCACCCTTTCGACCGGACAACCGCCGATCGATACAGCATGGTCCGCTCCATTTGTAAAGTGAGCCAAGCGGATGCGATTCACCTAGCCTCTGCTGCGGTGGTGGGAGCAAATGCATTTGTCACCAACGATACGAATCTCCGTAGGCTTGTGATTCCTGGGATTGGTTTCATGGTGGATCTCGACGGCAATACTCACTCCGCTGGCCCATGATCCGATTGTCCCGCCGACCGCGGGTACTGGAGACCCGCGCTGCTAGAATCCCTTTGGACCTTTTCCGGAGCCGCCTGTGAGCGTAACGGCTTTATACCCCGGTACTTTCGATCCGCCGACCAACGGACATCTCGACCTGATCCAGCGCGGGGCCAAGCTCTTTGACCACCTCACCGTCGCCATCCTCAACAACCCCGTCAAGGAGCCGCTCTTTACCGTTGCCGAACGCGCCGAGATGCTCGAAGAGCTCACAAAGCCCATTGGCAACGTCTCCGTGGCCACATTCGACGGCCTCATGGTCCAGTTTGCGCGGCAGCAGGGCGCGACGGCGATTCTCCGCGGCATCCGCGCCATCTCCGATTATGAATATGAGTTCCCCATGGCGCTGATGAACCGCCGGCTGGCGCCGGAGATCGAGACGGTCTTCCTGCAACCGGCGGGACGATATTCGTTCGTCAGCTCGCGCATGGTCAAAGAAGTCTTCAGCTTCGGTGGCGATTTGACCGGCCTGGTGCCGCCCAATGTGCTCAAGCGGCTGCGCGGTCGAACGAAAAGCCCGTGACCCCCGGCCATCTCCGAAGGTCGAGAGACCTGACAAGCAGAGAATGGGACGCTTCTTCGCCCCGGTCTTTGCCCGAATGAATTGGTTTCTCCCGCCCTTGCGGTCCAAGTGTCCCAATTCGCGAGAATTTCATTCGCCAGGCCGGGCCGCCCTGTAGGAATATCTGAGGGCCCATGGTCGCAAACCGCGGCCTCGCGATATGCTGAATGGATTACGAAATCGAGATTTCGCCTCCGGCAGATCGATCCGTGAACCCCTCTTCGGCACAGAGGCTGCGGGGTCCGAGACTCCGGCAAAGTGGAAACGAACGCAATGGCCAACAAAGTCCAAAAACAAAAATTGTTCAACGGCCGAGACCACTCCTGGATGCAGTTCAATCGTCGTGTGCTCGAGGAAGCCGAGGACCCCACCAATCCACTGCTCGAGCGGGTCAAATTCCTGGCCATTACGGGTTCCAACCTGGACGAATACGTGGAGATTCGCCAAGCCGGGTTGATGCAGCGCATCGAGGACGGCTTCCGCGAGCCGGGTTACGACGGACTCCGGCCCGACGAGTCTCTCGCCGCCCTCACCGC
>JASHTH010000259.1 GCA_030040655.1 Acidobacteriaceae bacterium
CATTTGCCGTCGCGCGAGACGGCGGTTTCGCCCAGGCGCTTCATGTGCATCATGTCTTCGAAGGTCATGGGGCGCTTAGCGGTTTGACCAAAGCAGCGTGGACCAAGGAGGAGAGCAGGTGCACCTAGGAAGGCGAGATTGAGTCGGCGCATGATGCTCCTCACCGCATGGGTTTTCTGCGCGAAGCCAAAGTGTACACCTCAACACTCGCACCGGGTCGAAGCGGGTCGGTTTCCCCAGTGGCTAAAGCCCCGCTCAATCTGGGGTCTTCTTCGGCACGGCTAAAGCCGTGCCCTGTTACAAAGCCTTCAATCGGGTATTCGTCAGACACTGCTTGGAGCACGCGACTCGTTCTTGGCTGAAGGCAAACGGTCGGAAGCCCGTACCTTCCCGATAAAGCCGCCAACGGTCACATTTGGTGTTCCGAATCACGCGGAAGACGGTGCGCCTGAGGTAAGATCGTAGGCGTGATAGGCACGTTCGATCGCCGGCTGCGCCTCGGGTTGACCCTGGCGCTGTGCCTGGCCTGGGCGGCCACGGCCTTCATCGCGCAAATCTGCGCAGCAAGTCCGACGCATTGCCAGCGGCAAATGCCGTGCTGCCCGCCGTCGAACGCCGCCCCCGAGAGCTGCTCGCCGCTCCTTTGCCCGGCGCAGGAGAGCCAGCGCGCGGTGCAGAACCGGGTTGCCGGCACAGAGCCTGCTTCGCGGGTGGTAGTCGCCCACCTTCGGCCGGCTCGAAACACGCCTGCCCCTTGGCGCGAGCTGACTGCGGGATTGCACTATTCACCTCCCGTCTTTCGCCTAAAAGACGATCTGCGCATCTAGACCTCTCCGTGTGTCCTTGAGCGCCCTTCTGCGCCTTGGTGCGCATGCGTCCACTTTTCACATGGAGAGGAGATTTCTATGCGATTCAAATGGTTTGCAATTGTCGTGCTCTCGCTGTCTTCGCTGTCCGCGCTTGCGTTGACTGGTGACTCCAAGTCGAGCGCCAAGTGCGACGGCTGCTGCTCCCCGAGCTGCTGCCAGCCGGGCTCGCCTTGCTGCCCGGATGGCTGCGCGAAGAAGTAAGGTAATGGGCCCCCGCTCTTTCGCCTCCGCCGCGGCGGAGGCGAAAAGGGCGGGACAACCCTGGCGCTCGATTGTTCCACCGAAGCTCTCCACCTTGGCTTATCCTTAGGACTCGCGAAGGTGGAGCGCCCGGCGACAAGTTGGGAAGACTTATCGTTCGGAGCAGGAACTTCGGGTATTCTTGTGCCTGCAAGGAGAACATATGAAGACCTACTCGAGATTGCTTTGGAATGCAGCGCTTCTGGGCATGACGACGCTGTCGCTGGCGGCCCCTCCCAAGTCGGTCAAGGTTGCGATCAAGACCGCGGACGGTAAGGATGCGGGAACCGTTGTGCTGAAGCAGGGCAAGGCCGGAGTGGAAGTGAAGGCCCACCTGCAGAATCTGCCGCCCGGCCAGCACGCAATTCACATCCACCAGAACGCGAAATGCGACGCGCCGAACTTTGCGACCGCAGGCGGCCACTTCAACCCTGCCGGGAAGAAGCACGGATACGAAAACCCCGACGGGCACCACAATGGGGACATGCCGCAGAACCTGACCGCGGATGCCGGCGGGAAAGTGTCTGCGACTTTCTGGAACAAGGATATAAGCCTGGATCCGGCCGCCCCGAACTCAGTGTTTGCCAATGGCGGCACGGCGATCATCATCCACGAAAAAGCCGATGACATGAAGACCGATCCGACGGGCAATGCGGGCGGGCGCATCGCGTGCGGGGTGATCCTGCAGCCGTGAGGCTGCTCACTCGAAAACTCGCCGATCGGGCGCGCGCGATTCGAGAAGCGTGAAGCGACAAAGTTCAGTTGGTCAGGATCGGGATTCCCGACTCCTCCACCGGCGGCTTGACCACGGGCGTGTCGGTCTTTACATAGGCGATCTTGCCGGCGTTGATCTCTTCCTGGGCAATGCGGCAGGGTTTGCTGGACTGCGTGGGAACGAGCGCCTGAGAGCCGCTCTGAATCTGGCGGGCGCGGCGTGCCGCCACCAAAACCTTGCGATAGTTTGAATCGAACGAAGTCTCAATCGTCATCTGGATCATCTCCAAAGGGCAGTTGTTGTTGACCGGAGGAGCCATCGATCCCAAAGGCCTCCAGCACAGGCTTGAGCCGTTCCTGCGCGTTCTTGATCAGGCAGGCCGCGGCCACCTCGAGGACACGGCTTTGCCGGTAAGCGATCGGCTCGGCGTTGCGATAGAAGCGTTCGGCCTGCACGATCGCCTCGAGTTGCGCTACGGCCCGATCGAGGACGTCATTAATCAAAATATAGCCGTATTCGCGATAATTCTCAATCTCGCGCCGCGCTTCGCCGAGGCGACGAAAGATCTCGTCGTCGTTGACCACACCCTCGGCGCGGGCGCGGTTGCGCAGCCGCGTGCGCAGCTGCCTGGGATCCGGGGGCAGGACAAAGATGGTGACCGCCTCGGGCATTTTGGCGCGAATCTGTGCCGCACCCTGCACGTCGATATCGAGCACCAGGTCGTGGCCGGCGGCGCGCGCGTCTTCGAGCGACTTGCGTGGCGTGCCGTACAAGTCTTTGCCGTATACTTCGGCGTATTCGAGGAACTTGCCCGCGGCAATCATGCGTTCGAATTCTTCGCGCGTGGTGAAGTTGTATTCGCGGCCGGGCTGCTCTGAGCCACGCGGCGCACGCGTCGTCCACGAGACGGCGAAATCAATGCCTCTCAACTGCTTGCGCACTTCGCTCACCAGCGTGCTCTTACCCGAGCCCGAAGGCGCCGAAATGATGAAGAGAATTCCTGCCAATGCCTGTTGATCCTTTTCGATTCAGCTGATAGCTCACAGCTCTCAGCTATCGGCTCTCAGTTCGACTCCGGCAACCTCCGCAACGATCCTTCACCCGCGGCCGGGCTGAGAGCTAAGAGCTGCTCTTTCACTCCACGTTCTGCACCTGCTCGCGCGCCTTCTCGATCTCCGCTTTCATCGCCAATCCCAGTTCGGTGATGCGATTGCCTTTCCCGCTGATGCCACCGGTCTTGGAAAGCAGCGTGTTGGCTTCGCGTTTCATCTCCTGCAACAGAAAATCGAGTTTCTTGCCGGCTTCTCCGCCGGCGGCGAGCAGCTCGCGAAAGTGCTGGATGTGCGTGTGCATGCGTGCCAGCTCTTCGCTCACGTCGCTGCGCTCGACCAGCACGGCCACTTCTTCGAGCAGGCGTTGGCGGTTGAACTCCGTGCCTGTCGCCGCGAGCAGGCGCTGCGTCAGCCGCTCCTGGTAGCGCTCTTCCACTTCGGGCCGCAGCGCTTCGACTCCGGCGACGGCTTCGGCGAGGCGATTGAGAGTCGCCAGCAAGACCGCCTCGAGGCTCTCGCCTTCGCGCGCGCGCATCGCCTTCAACTGATCGAGCAGCGGGCCGATCTCGCGCTCCACGCTGGCAGCGAGCGCGACCAGATCTTCCTCGCTGTTGGCGCGGTTATCGGCCAGCAGCGCGCCGGGCAGCGAGAGAATCTCGTTCAGGTCCGGCTCGCCCAGCAGCCCGTGTTCGTCGCGCGCGGCATTGAAAGCGGCGAGATAGCCCGCCACTAGCTCGCGGTTGTATCCGGCGGCCTGCTGGCTGGAGCGGTCGATCGAGAGCAGCATCTCGACGTGCCCGCGAATCAACAGCTCTTTCATGGCGCGGCGCAGCTCCATCTCCAGCGCATCCAGACCCGAAGGCAGGCGGAATTGGACATCGAGAAAGCGATGGTTCACGCTCTTGACACTCAGCGTGTACTTGAGTTGATCGTGCACGCGAACCTGCGCGCGCGCAAATCCGGTCATGGAGTGAATGGGCATTCTGGCTACTTTCCTGCCTTGCCGGAGAGCGCCGGTTCGTCCGCCACGGCGGACGGCGAAGCCGAGCCTGCATCCTGCGAAAACGGATCCAACACGCCCGGCTCGGGCAGATCCATGAACTGCAGGTGATAGAGTCGCTGATAGGTCGGCGAGGTGTTCAGCAGCTCCTCGTGACTGGCCACCGCCGTAATACGCCCATCCTCGAGCACAGCGATGCGGTTGGCGCGACGAATCGTCGACAGCCGGTGCGCGATTACGACCACAGTGCGCCCTTGCATCAGATTGGCCAGGGCGGCCTGCACCAGCGCTTCACTCTCGGCGTCGAGGGCCGACGTTGCCTCGTCGAGAATGAGGATCGGCGCGTTCTTGAGAATGGCACGCGCGATGGCGATGCGCTGGCGCTCTCCTCCGGAGAGACGGAAGCCTTTTTCGCCGATGATGGTCTCGTATCCCTGCGGCATGCGCAGGATGAAGTCGTGGGCCAGGGCGTGGCGCGCCGCCTGCTCTACCAGCTCCGGTTTGGTTTCCGGCTGGCCGTAGGCAATGTTGTCGCGCACGGTGTCGTTGAAGAGAATCGTTTCCTGCGTGACTTGCGCCGCCTGGCGGCGAAGCGAAGCCAGCGTAAGGTCGCGCAGATCATGGCCGTCGATAAGAATGCGGCCGGAAGTCACATCGAAGAAGCGCGGAATCAGGTTGACCAGAGTCGACTTTCCCGCGCCGCTGGGGCCCACCACGGCCAGCACTTCGCCGGCTCGGACCTCGAGGTCCACATTGTGCAGAATCTGGTGCTCGCCCTCTTCGCTGCTGTAGTAGAAGCCCACATCGTCAAACCGGATTGACTGGGAGAATCCCTTGAGCGTGGTCGCGCGGGGACGTTCCTTTACATCGTCCCGGGCATCGAAGAAGCTGAAAATCGACGCCGATGCGCCCATCGCCTGCTGGAAGCTGTTATAGAAATACGCGAACTTGCGCACCGGGTCGTAAAGCTTGAAGAGCACGATGATGAATGCGCCGAAGGCGCCGATGGTCATGCGCCCGTGCTGAATCTCGTTGCGGCCGATCCACAATAGCACGGCGATGGCGATGGCGCCGATCGTATCCATCAGCGGCGAGCTGATCGACTGAATGCGCACGCTGCGCAAGTTGGCGCGGAAAAGCCGCTTGGCCGCGGTGCGAAAGCGCAGAATCTCCCACAGCTCGGTATTGAACGCTTTCACGATGCGGTTGCCGGTTACCGTCTCGTGCAAGATGTTCTGGATTTCGGCCAGCTTGTCCTGCCCGGTGCGCGTGCGCGTGCGCACTTCGCGGCCGATCTTGCGCGACGAGGCAACAACCACCGGGATGAAGAGCAGCAGCGCCCAGCTCAGGTAGCCGCCCAGCCGGATCACAATGACCAGGCCGACCACAAAGGTGAAAAACTGCTGCAGGAATTCGCCGATGACCGCGCTGACGGCGGTCTGCACGCGGTCTACGTCGTTGATCAGCGTTGAAAGGATGGTGCCTGTGGCGTGCTTGTGAAAGAAGCTCGACGAGCGGCGGAGCGTGACTTCATAGAGATGATTGCGCAGGTCAGTGATCGTCCCGAAGCCGGCGTAGTTGACCAGATAAGTGCCCAGGTAATCGCACAGGCCTTTCACGACGGTGGAAACGACGAGCGCAAAAGCGACAACGACCCAAGCATTGTGCATGAAATGCGGGACAAACTGGCGCAGGTCGAGATGCCAGTGCGAGTGGGGAACGCCGAGCGTGATCGGGCCCGCCGGCGCGCTGGGCTTGAGAACCTGGTCGAAGATGGGTTGGAACAGCAGCGTGCGGAAGTTATCGAGCACGCCCACCATGGCCAGCAGCAACACGCCCGGCAGCGCCTGCCACCAGTAGGGCAGGCCATATCGCAGAAGGCGAAAGAATCGTTTCATGCAGCCCGACCCGCACGGCGAAAGGCGGCCTCAAATCGGAATCGTGTGGCGCGGTTCCCCATCCTCAGTATTGTATCCGCAGGCCGCACGGGACGGGGCGATTGGAGCCGGCACGGGTCCGCGGTGGCTAGGGCAATTTAAGAAATAGCGTGTCCTTTTGGGTGTTGCTCAAGGTCGCCGCTCCCTACGGGTCACGTCGCCTCAGCGGTTTTTCTCCGGCTAAAGAAATTCTTGAACTGCCATAATGCGCCAGGAGGATAGCAAGGCGTTATCGGCAGGACTGAAGAAGTGGCAGAAACACGCGGGGAATCGATTCCTCGCGGTTTCTACCGATTCTTCAGCAGCCCTTTCCGCCGCACGCTATCTGCCGTGGAAGATTCGGAAGCTGGGCAAGGCTGACCCGCCGCCGCGAAATCCAGGTCCTACTTCGTCATCGAGATTTCCAGACCGAGATCGTTCTCCGCGATTTCGATTTTGGCGAACTCCGTCTGCCTGAGCATCTGCTCGAATTGCTGTTTCGTGTACGCCCGCTTGAGCAGCATCGTCTTGAACGCCAGCTTGGTCAAAACGCGATTGAAAGTCGACAAACCCATGCCATCGACGGCGCGCCCGAGCTCTTCCTTGGAAGCGTTGCCTTTGAGATCGATGATCAGGCCGCGCCCGCCGGGCTTGAGCACGCGGCACATCTCCTTGAGCGCCTCCACCGGATTGGCGAAGTTCTTGAACGCCGCGCGGCAGAGGAGAAAATCGAAGCTGCTGTTCCTGAGTGGCATCTTCGACGCCGAACCCTGCTTGAAGTCGATCGTTACGCCGGCTTTGGCGGCTTTGTTTGCGGCCATCTTCACGAACGTGTGGCTGATGTCGAGTCCGGTGATGGAGTAGTCGCCGAGCCTGGCCAGCTCGATCGAGAAATAGCCGGGGCCCGGTGCGACTTCCAGCACCGAGCTGCCTCGCGGCAGCTCGCCGGCGATGCGCCGCGCCAGATCGACATACTCTTTCATCATCTCGGCGGTGTTGGACGCGTACCACTTCGCGACCATGCCTTCCATTCCGGCATCGCGACGGGGCTTGGGCATTGCTAGTGTCGTCATGGTGTTTCCTCCTTTGATTCTTGGGCGCAGAGCTCTCCTAAGTGCAGCACTAGGGCCAGCACGCACGGTTTCCCGCTAAGCTGTGAGTGAGATCTATTCGCAGAACACGCGAACCTTGGTCGTATTCCCGCCTTTACCCTCGACGTCGACGGTGAGATCTTCGAGGTGCTCGATCAGCTCTTCGAGATTCTCCGGCTTGATCTGCGACAGCGTGATTGGCACGCCGTGCTTGCTCAACGCTTCGTCGAGCTGGCCGTGGGCCTGTTGGGGAATGAGCGCGGCCAGGCGCACGCCGGCGCGCAGCAACTGCATGGGCACGCGGACGTTTACGGTAGTCGGTCCCTTCAAGCCGGTCATCTCCCCGTCGGCCTCCACCAGCACGCGCAGATACTTTGCTTTGGTCTTCACGGATGCACCCCTGAGGCGCCCCACCATGCCGTCGAACTCGCCGGCCGATGGGGTGGATTCCGGTTCGAGCGCGGCGATGAGGCGCTCGGCCTCGTCGGCGGTAAGCTTGCCGGCGGCCAGCATTTCAAGAATTTGGCGGCGATTCTCGTTCATAACCTTCCCCCTAAGAACAACGCGATGGATAGAAATGCGTGGTGCAACGCGGGAAGACTCCCGGCCAGCGCTGCCTTGAAAAGACCCTCCAGTTCGGGCATGAGCCCATGGAGCTGCGTGACGGCAGCGAATGCGGCGCAGCCGGCAAGCGCCCAGGTGGTCTCGCGTTCCTCGCTGACAATGGCGAGCAGCCGCTCCGCATCGGCCGCATCGATTCGGCCGATGGCGAGCAGTTGCAGAATGGCGCGGCGTTCGGACGGCATAACCACTCCTACAGAATGCGAACCAGAACCGTGTTCTGGTCGGCGCGTACGTGAACGTGGGTTCCGGGCAAACTGCACAGGACGTCCCAGAAGATTTGCATGGCGCGGAACGGATCGAGCCGTCCGGCAATACAGAGCCCGAAGATGACCAGCAGGATGACCGGCGACAGCAGGATGGCCGGGATCCAGAGCAGAAAGAGGGGTATCCAAAGCTTGAACCCATGCCAGCGCCATTCCCGGTTGGTGACCTGCACGATGGCGATATTCGGCGTCATTTCAGTGCCTCCAGCGCGCGGATCGCTTCTTCGGCATTGATTTCCCCGGTCCTTAGCCGCTCCAGCACCTCGGCGCGAGACGGAGACGGGTTGGTA
>JASHTH010000260.1 GCA_030040655.1 Acidobacteriaceae bacterium
AACGGCTCCTATGACAAGTTCAATCTGGCTTTTGAGATCGAGCCGATCAACACTTATGTCTTTTCTGCCGCCTGGGTGGCAACCCGGGGCACTCACCTTTTTGAAACGCATAATCAGAACTGGCCCAGGTTTGTCCCCGGCGGAAGCACGAACGACGGCGCGAACATTTATTCGCGCGAGCCTTACTTTCCAGCCGGCTTCAGCGGAATTAACACCTTCTACTCGGATTACAACTCGTTCTATAACTCACTTCAAGTTCAGGCCAACAAGAGATACTCTTCCGGCCTGACACTGCTGGGGACGTATACGTTCAGCGGCTCGTCGGCGCAGCAAGGCTGCCGATATGAAGCGGACTGCGGGCTTGATTACTATAGCCCGGGCACTGTCCATCAAATGACCGCGGCATTCCGCTACCAGTTCCCGCGCTTCCTGCGGCAATACCCGCTCGCCGAGAGAATTCTGGGCGGTTGGGCAGTTGGCGGAACAGGGACGGCAAGCACCGGCGGCTATGGCAGCATTGCGGATTACAACTGCAACGAGTTCAACTTCCAGTCAGCCGGGTGTTATGCGACCTACACGGGCGGCGGGGCTCTGCTCTCCAGCCGGAAGCAGCCCGTTCTCGCGAGTGGTTCCATGCTGGGCGTAAGCTGGGTCGATCCAAGCAAGTTCGTGCGCGCCGATCAAGTGTTGTTGAACGGCGTTGCAACCACTCTTCCTGGAGTCGGGCAGCGGTTGTTCCTGGGCAACGCAGCGTATGGTGTCTTCAAAGGACCGGCGTCCGGCATCGAAGATTTTAACGCGAGTCTGGACAAGGACTTCAATTTGGTGGAATCTCTCAAGTTGAATTTCCACGCCGAAGCTTTCAACGCATTAAACCACACCGTACTTAATCTTCCGGGATACAACAACACGGTCGGCCCGAACATGCTTGGATTCGGCGTGATCAGCACGGCAAACGCGCCAAGGAACATTCAGTTGTCGCTTCACGTCATTTTCTGAGAAGGCAGGTGTGGCGGCGCAGGAGTCGAGAATTGCGGCTAGCGCTCGGCACCATTGGCTCCCACCGTCAATCGTGCATAGCGCGTTCCCGGTTCATTCAAAGGCTGCCGGACATCGCCGTATCTGCGAGGACCAATGGCTCAGCAACAACAGCGGCCGGCCGCAAAAGAAACCGACGCTTCTGCCACAGCGAAGGCGAGAAGGGCTTTAAGACGCAGCGGATCGAAGACTGGCCAGGCGCCGGGAGGGTCTCGAAATTCCTTCGGGCGCATGGACCTTCGGGAGAATGCAGTTTCCAGCGCGTATGCTGCGCCATGCACGCAGGAGGATATTGCCCGGTTGGCGGGAGTTTCAACAGCAACGGTTTCGCGGGTGAAGAACAGGGTGGGAAATGTCTCCCGCGAAACGAAGTCTCGGATCCTGGCAGCGATTTTAAAGCTGGGATATTCCCCCAATGCACATGCAGTGGAACTGGCGCATGCCAATGGCGGAATCCCGCGCAAGCGCAGGAAACTTCATGCGGCGCTCCTCCAAACCCGAAGAACGATTCAATTCGGATTCGAATCCGAAGCTGGAAAAGATCTCTCTGACGCCGAGCGGATACGCGCTCTCGAAGAAGAGAATTCCCGCTTGCGAAAACTGGTCGCCAGTCTGCGGCTTCAGGACAAAGGAAACGGTCGTGGCGCTTTCGATGCGCAACAAAGGTCTCGAATCTAGACCGAGGTGGAAACCATGAAAAAGAAAAGGTGGATGACGAGAAGAGACTTGATGAAGGCGATGGCGATCACCGGAACCGGGCTATCTTTTTCCCGCTCTTCCGGGCTTCTCGCTCTCGGTGTCAACGAGGGGTGGGTCAAGTACACCGGGAACCCCGTGCTTGGCGGTCAATATGGTACGTGTTTTGATGTCTGTGTGCTCCTCGAGTCGGGGATTTTCAGGATGTGGGTATCCTGGCGGCCGAAACAAAGCGTGGCCATCACCGAGAGCAAAGACGGAATCAGTTGGAAGCCGCCCGAGATCGTACTTTCGCCGCTCCCGGAAACGGGATGGGAGGACGACATCAATCGCCCGGTTGTCGTTCGCCGCAGCGATGGATATCACATGTGGTACACGGGGCAGGCCAAGGGAAGATCCAGCGTGGGCTACGCAACCAGCAGCGACGGACGCACGTGGGCGCGCCAGTCAAAAGAACCGGTTTTGAAACCTACTTTTCCGTGGGAAGACGTTGCGATCATGTGCCCGCACGCGATTTGGGACGGCAAAGCGGATCTCTGGAAGATGTGGTATTCCGCGGGCACCCAGTACGAACCGAATGCCATTGGCTATGCCACCAGCGCCGACGGTCTGCACTGGGACAAGCATCCCGATAATCCGATCCTTACGCCGGACCCTCGCCACGAATGGGAACAAAACCGCGTGGCGGCGGCTCAGATTCTCCAATGGGAGGGATGGTATTACGCGTTCTACATCGGGTTCCGCGATATCGATCATGCGCAGATCGGAATGGCTCGCTCCAAGGATGGAGTGACCGGATGGGTTCGCCATGCCGGCAATCCCATCGTGCGTCCCACTCCCGGCGGTTGGGATTCCGATGCATGCTATAAACCGTTCGCAGTGCTTTCCGATGGATGCTGGCGGCTGTGGTACAACGGCCGCCAGAATCATCTGGAGCAGATCGGGTTGGTGATGCGCGAAAGCGAGAGCCTCGGATTCACGGCGGAATCATGAGATCGCGAAGGCTCCGGAGCTTCAATTCGTGCTGGGCAGCTCTCCTTCTTGCGCTCCTGCCGTTCCTGTCTGTTGCTCAAGCACCATCCTCTGCGCATCGTCCGGTGCTGAAGGCCGAGAGCTTTCACCACTACTTTGCCGAATTCGAGAGCGACGAGCGGGATATGTTGGGAACCGCTCCGCCAGCGCCATGGGAATGGTTCGTCAAGAATATTCCATGGTTGGACGTTCCGGACATGGAGCTGGAGAAGACCTACTACTTTCGCTGGTATTCCTTTGAAAAGCATATTCGCAAAACCCGCGACGGCTATCTGATCAGCGAGTTTCTGGATGATGTTCCGTGGGCGGGCAAGCTGAACATGATCGACTGCGCTGCCGGTCATCACATTCGCGAAGCGCGCTGGCTGCGCGATCCCGAGTATGCGGAGGACTACACCAAGTTCTGGTTCGGCCCCGATGGCGAACCGCGGCGTTACAGCTTCTGGGCCGCGGACTCGGTGTATCAGCTCTATCTAGCAATCGGAAACCCGAATCTGGCCATCAGCCTTCTGCCGAGTCTGGAAAAGAACTTCGAAGCATGGAGTGACTCGCATCGGGATGCAAACGGGCTTTACTGGCAGATCGACGACCGCGATGGGATGGAAGATAGCATCAGCGGCAACGGTTACCGCCCGACAATCAACAGCTATCAATATGGGGATGCAGTAGCCATTGCGAAGATTGCGAAAATGGCCGGTCACGAGCCGGTCGCGGCGAGGTACGGCGCCGAAGCAGACCGCCTGCACGCTAAGATCGACGATCGGCTTTGGAATCCTAAGGACGATTTCTACGAGACCGTGGCGCGGGAAAACAGCCAAGGTTGGAGCGGGGTTCGGGAACTGATCGGCTACATACCCTGGTATTTCGAGATTCCCACAGCAGACCGCGCAATAGCGTGGAAGCAGCTTTTTGCGCCCGAGGGATTCTCCGGCAAATATGGACCGACCACAGCCGAACGCCGCAGCCCGAGATTCGGATACAAGGTTCGGCATGAGTGTCTGTGGAACGGTCCATCCTGGCCCTTTGCTACTACGCAAACCCTTGTAGCTTTGGCGAACCTGTTGAACGCGCCAGGCCAGAAGGTAATGACGGACGAGGATTATTTTCGCCTTCTTACCACATATGCGTATTCCCAGCGCATTCAGTCGCCGAGCGGAAAGGTGATTCCCTGGATCGATGAGGATCTCGATGCAGACACGGGTAACTGGATTGCACGAAGCATCCTGATCGCTCTCCGTCAGCCGCCGGAAAACCGCGGACGCTACTATAACCATTCCGGCTTTGCTGATTTGGTGATTACGGGACTGATCGGCGTTCGGCCTTCAGCAGATAATTCTCTGGTTATCCACCCCCTCGTACCTCGCGATAAATGGAATTACTTTGCTCTCGACGGCCTGCCATACCATAGGCACCTGTTGACCATCCTCTACGATCGCGACGGAAGCCGCTACCACAGGGGCACAGGCTTAGTGGTGCTGTGCGATGGCCGCGAGATCGGGCGGACGAGTCGGCTCGAGAAGCTCACAGTTACTTTGTCCAGCGAATCCCGGCCAAAGCATTAGGAGCTGTCCATCGCCAAATCTCCATCCGAACCGATTCCTGATCGTTTTAGACGTTCTATGGGACGTATCATACGCCGCCCCTCCAGATCGGCCCGCCTCGCAGAAACTGCGATGCCGAGCAGCGGTGAATTAGAAATTGCGCATCTTCAGAAAGGCGAACACCCCGGTTCGAGTGCTTTCGAAGATTCACCCGATTGTTCGAGTGACCTACCTGCTGAATCTCTGAATCGGTGAATCGCTTCGTTTCTGAGTGCGAGTTCGGAATCTTCGATCGCGAGGGACTGATAGGAGGTGTCGATTCTGTAGCTGTGCCTCGCCAAATCTCCATCCGAACCGGCTCTGATCGTCCAAACGACTCTGCGGCCCGCATCTAACGCCGCCACTCCCGAGCGGTGCGCGTCGCAGAGCGCCCGATTCTGAGTGACGGGAAATCGGCAGTCGCGCGTGTTTAAAGACGCAGACGCACGCGATCGAGTGATTTCGAAATTTTTCAGACTGTGGCTGAGTTGATTCTTCAGGCGGCGAGATCGTGACGATGG
>JASHTH010000032.1 GCA_030040655.1 Acidobacteriaceae bacterium
CGAAGGATTCGGTCACTCGAAGGTCCAATGCCGATCCGGTCGCTCACGGCGGCAGGGATGCGCCCGCCGCAGGGAACACGGCGGGGTTTGCCCCGGTGTGTGGTGGTGTGTTGATATGGGCTGCCACCCTAAACCTTTAAAGTGCGTTTAGGATGGCGCCCGAAGAATTGAAATATTCCGCCATAACCCGCGCCGTAAATTCGCTGTCATCGTCGAGTGTGATGGTAGCGAAAGATTTCTGAGTCCCCCGGGCATCGGGTGTTTTGCTTCACGGAACCGGAACTCCGACGGCGGATGAGCTAGCGCGCGTCAATAACCACCGCCCGTCGATCTTTTCCGCTTCACCGTCAAGGCTTACGTGACTCTTGGCCGTCCAAAACGGCTGGCCGGTGGCGGGATTCAGCGATACGTCGAAGTAATGGCATTCGAAATAGACCGATGATTCCCATTGGCCGTCATCATCCTTTACAGGGACAAACTTCGTTTTGAATGCCGGAGAAAGCGACACAAACTTATTGGCTGCCTGCAACCCGCCGGAAACATACTTGAAGAAGGTGCACAGCGTGCCCTGTTGACCGGTGGCAGACGTGTCGCCCGAGGGTGGGGGGCAACTTGCGGGATCATCCGGATCGCCGTTGCCGATATAATTTCCGGCCGTGGCAGTGGTGTTGACGATCGTGAGTTCGGCGTCTTTAGCCCAGATCGAGAGTGCGTCGCGGATTCGCTGCGTTATCACTGTGGGCGAATCGCCATTCACCGGATCGTGCACGCTGACTGCCGCGTGAAAGGTTGAGTGAAGTTGTTCCAGTTCAGCCATTTGGGCGAGTTGTTCGTCTTCGTCCTGCCAACTATTGGCACGGTCGGCTCCTGACTGCGCTACAGCCGGCGCCGTCAATAATGCCCCCGCAAGAAGCATGCCGAGTAGCATTGCCATTTTCCTGAATATCGATTTCATCTCCGTCTCTCCTTTGATCTGGGGCGCGGTTGATGTGCTCACCACGCCCTTACTCCATATGCGGGTCCGAGTTTCCATGACTGCCCTTCGAGGAGCAATGGCTGCGTGGCGAATTGTTTCTCCCCGAACAAATCCTTCTGCAGCAATCAGTTGGAGGAAGTTATCCCGTGGTGTTCTTGGAGTGCTAGACTCGAGGCTCACGGCATGGCGAGATGGAATGACCCTCCCACACACTCAAAACACGGTCCGGTTTGGCCAGTTTGAGCTGGATCTGAGGACGCGGCAGCTCACGAAGAACGGCGCGAAGATCCGGTTGTCGCAGCAGCCGATTCAGGTCCTGTCGCTGCTCCTGGAAGCTCCCGGCGGGGTTGTGACACGGGAAGAATTTCGACGACGGCTCTGGTCGTCCGATGTGTTTGTCGATTTCGACCACGGGCTGAATAAATCCATCCAGAAACTGCGCGACGCACTGGGGGATTCGGCAGGCTCTCCCCGTTACATCGAAACCATTCCGCGGATCGGATACCGCTTCCTGGAGTTTGCCAATCACGCGAAAGTCGACGTGGAAGTGCCGTCGGAAACAGGAATCGTCGAACTGCCGACTGCCCCTGCCCTCCCGCCTGCACGTTTTCCCAAATGGCTCGTTCCCTCGGTAATGGGGGACTCCCGCCGAGTCCCATGGCAGATCCCAGTGGCCGGCCTCGTGTTGATCGGGCTGGTTGTAGTGGGGACCTTCTACTGGACACGGAATTCACGCGAGCGCTGGGCTCGGGACAAGGCATTGCCTGAAATTGTTCGTTTGATCGATGAGGGCAAAAAGGATCAGGCCTTCCAACTGGCCTTGCGGGCGAAGCAGTACATTCCGAACGATCCGATGCTCCTTCGTACGCTACGTATTTTTACGAGTCCGATCTCAATCCGAACAACTCCTGACGGTGCGGATATCTACGTCAGAACCTATTCTGCCGGCGAGAAGGATTGGACCTTTCTCGGCAGATCACCTCTTGAGAACGTCCTTGTGCCTTGGGACTATCTGCGCCTGAAGATTGAGAAGGCCGGATTTGAGACGATAGACGCGGCTTCCTTCGCCATTCCAACCACGAAGCTCGCCTTTGTTCTGGATGAGGCCGGGTCAGGTCCAGCGAATATGGTTCGTGTTCCTGCCGCAACCTTCCAGTTCCGTAGCGCAGCGCCGGTCGAACTTGCAGACTATTGGCTCGACAAATACGAGGTCACGAACCGGCAGTTCAGCGACTTCATTGGAAAGGGCGGCTACCAGAATCAAGCGAACTGGAAACATGAATTCCTCCAGAATGGCCGGCGCCTGTCATGGCAACAAGCCTTGGGTCAGTTCAAGGACTCGACTGGGCGCATCGCCCCTTCGACATGGGAGCTGGGATCTTACCCCGATGGGCAGGGTGATTTTCCGGTCGCTGGAGTGAGCTGGTATGAAGCTGCCGCCTATTGTGAGTCTGTCGGCAAAAGTCTGCCCACGGTTTATCACTGGTATAAAGCAGCGGGCTTGGGCATTGCCTCTGACATTCTGAGCTTCAGCAATTTTGATGGAAAGGGTCCTGCAGCTGTCGGTAGCCATCAAGGGTTGGGTCCTTACGGTACCTACGATATGGCCGGCAATGTTAAGGAGTGGACCTGGAATGAGGTGGGCAGCCGGCGCTACATCCTGGGCGGTGCTTGGAATGAATCGAAATACATGTTTGCTGTTGAAGATGCGCGCGCCCCCTTCGATCGTTCCGCCGCGTTGGGATTTAGGTGCGCGAAGTACAGTTCTCCACCCGCGGAGTCCCTGACCCGCCCAATCGATACCCTCAATCGCGATTACAGCAAAGAGAAGCCAGTTCCGGATTCGGTCTTTGCTTTCTACAAGAGCCTCTATTCGTATGATCACACTGAGTTAGATCCGAAGGTGGAAGCAGTAGAGGATTCTTCCAAGTACTGGCGTCGGGAAAAAGTCAGTTTTAGAGCTGCATACGGTAACGAACGCGTAACAGCCTATCTGTTTTTGCCGAGGAATGCTCGCCCACCCTATGCCACCATAATCTACTTTCCCGGCGTGCATACCTACTTCGAAAAATCGAGCGAGAACATAGGTCCTGAATTTGATTTCGTCGTCCGCAGTGGCAGGGCGCTTCTCTACCCAATTTATGTTGGAACCTTTGAACGCCGCATAACGTCAACCTCTGTGCGTGAGACCCCCGAAGAAGTGGTGCAACCGGGAGGCGCGTGCCTTCCTGTCGGCCCGAAAGGCAGCAAAGATTTAGTTCCCGAGTGGGCCAAGGATATTGGACGCGCGATTGATTATCTCGAAACCAGAAGCGACATCGATTCCCGCCATTTGGGCTACATGGGGTTGAGCTTGGGAGCCGTCTGGGGGCCAGTCATGACTGCGGTCGAACCGCGCTTCAAAGCGTCAGTGCTGGTCGGTGGCGGTCTTCCTTTCGAGAAACTACCCTCCGAGATCGAGCCGATCAACTTCGCTCCACGAGTAAAAACACCAACCCTCATGGTGAACGGTCAGCAAGACTTCATATTCCCTGTCGAATCATCGCAAGATCCACTGTTTCGTAACTTGGGTGTGGCGGATGCGGATAAGCGCCACGTAACATTCGACTCGGGGCATCTTCCGCCCTGGGAGCCTGTAATAAAGGAAAGCCTTGATTGGCTCGATCGATACCTCGGTCCAGTGCAATCCCCACATTAGCGTAGCCTATCGCCTTCGCGATTGTCGCCCGACGGCCGTTATCTGCTGGCCATGACTCTCGATTTTCAAAAGCTTGTGCTCTATAGCTTCGCGCAGCAGAAATGGGAAAACCTGGTGACGATGACTCAGCCGGCGTATCCGGCGTGGTCACATGATGGGAAATGCGTCTATTTCGCCAATCCCTACATGGATCCGAAAGAGCCTGTTTACCGCATTTGCCTGAGCGACCGGAATCTTGAGCATATCGTCGATCTGTCGGATGCGGGCAGGCTCGCCGAAGGCCGCTTCGGCAGATGGACCGGTCTCGCTCCCGACGATTCAATTCTGGCGACCCGCGATATCAGCATCGAAGAAATCTATGCACTGCACACTCGGTTCCCGTAGCTGAAGCGAGTAGCAGGACTAGAATCGCAGCGGTACAAATCCCTTCCTCAAAGTGCTGCAAGGGCGGAATACCGCCTATACGGACATTTCGCGTGTCGTCGCTCAAAGGTGCCCCTATGGATAGTTGGCCGAAGGGATGGCGTTTCCGGCTGCTCCTCGCACTTCTTTTTGAAGTCCCGATTCTGCTTCATCCGTGGTGGTTGTTTGTCAAGCGCCGATCCAAGTATCGGTACGTCTCTCCCTGCCTGATTGATCTGGTGCAGCTTGGTCTTGGCGAGGGGGACCAGACGATCGCGTCACTGGAGCAGGGGTAGGCGAGCCGCGACCAGTGGATGCTTTACCTGAAAGTCGACCCGCACCTGGATGATTTGCGCTCAGATCCTCGATTCAAGGATTTGCTTCGACGCGTTGGCCTTCCGGGGCGCCCCGGTGGTGGGAGGTCTCACGTTGCTGCAGGTTGGGCCGGGCCGCCCGCCCAAAGAATGTGTTCTGAGCCGGATCTGACGCCCGTCGCACCGCCGCGCTCGCTATTACGCCGCGATCTGCGCAGGAACGTCACGCACCACCTCGACCAACTTACCGCTATTGATCTCGAAGAAGAAGCCGTACAGCCTGACATGCTTCGGCACTGCCGGACTGGAACGAAGCAGTCCGACGTCATACCTGATCGATTTCTCGTAGTCCATGATGGCTACGCTTTCGCGATCAAACAACGTCGAGATATCCGCGTGATGGCGATCGCGGAACTTCTCGATGAGGAGTTCAGGTGTGTAAGTCGTCGTTCCGCAGAAGGAGTGATGAACCACAACAACATTCTGAACGCTGAATATATAGTCCATTGCTGCTACTGACAGCAGAGCGGAGGCGGCGCGGCCGCCGGCGTTTGTCTCTACAAATAGCGTTCGCGTGCTGCCTACCCGATTGCCTGTGTCGTCGAGGATATTTTCGCCGGGGTAGACCTCATCCCCAAAATACTCTGCCACTTTCTGCGGGATCTCGGCCGCGCGAGGGTCAAAACAGTGGATCACGAGGGTCTTCATCGGGATGGCTTGGTTCGCTCCCTCGAACTTGTTCTGGTCGAATCCGGGCTGTGTTCTGTATTCGTACGCGCTGAACCTCGACATCTTTTCCTCCACTTGTGGCGTAGGATCGGGCAAAACGTTCACGCCAAGCGTGTTCGAGACGACAGGCGCGGTCACGCACGTGGTCTCTTCCAGTTCATTTGTGCCGTCTATCTGGTAGTCCTTTCGATGTCCGAGCGAGTCGCTGTTCAACTGACTGCTCAAAGGAAGATTGGCAAAAGCGCGACGATGAAGCCATTGGACGAAGGTATCGATTAGTACCAAAGTCCCGGTTGGACGTTGCGGTCAGGAGCCGGCATCGTTTTGTTCCAACGCACGTTTACGCGCGGAGATACAAGATTGCTACCCTTAGGTCGGCGAGTATCCAGCAATCTGCCGTCGGGTCGCGGATGTCGATTGGCGCAAGCAGGCCGAAGCAATCTTCGAGGCCCGATGCGAATCGTAGATGGTCTTCCAGGGCCGCCGTCGGCGAGGAAGCTGAAGTGCCTTCTGCACCGGAGGAAACGCCGCGCTTTCGCAGCGAGATTACCCATATGCATAGACCAATCGGTTTCCCCGCTTGCGGAGAAACTGGTCTGCGTTACAATACACGGAACGAGCATTGAACAGCCTCGATTTGTGCATGCCTTAGGTTCAGAAATCTATGCGGCGTCTCGACTGACCTTTTGCGCATTACGCAATGGAACTATGACGTACTGAAATGCGGACTTGGATTCGCGTTGCAAGCGTAAAGCCGAACAAGCCTCATGCCTCCAGTGTTCTCCGGTTTGTGACTGATTCCAGCCCCTGCCGGGGGCGAACACGATGGAGCATGGTATGGACAGGCGAATCGAAGCCGCGGTAAGAATCATTCGCACAGAAACTCATCGCAACGTTCCGGTGCGCGAGCTCGCGCAGCATGTTCGTCTTTCCACGGGACATTTCATCCGTTTATTCAAAGCGGAGACGTCGCTCTCGCCCAAGCAGTTCGTGCGCAGCCTGAGAATGGAAAAGGCAGAGGCGCTGCTGGACGACTCTTTTCTCAGCGTGAAGGAGATTGCCGCGAGCGTGGGGGTTGGAGACCGAAGCCACTTCAGCCGCGACTTCAAAAAGCTGCATGGCCGCGCTCCCACCATCTTCAGGGGTCGCGATCGAAGCGCCGCAAATGAGACGCAATAATTTTCGCTACGAAAGAACACCATCGGCCACAGGGCTCGATCGCGTTCGTCAACTCCCGCTACTAAACGAGCAGATGCGCTACGGTTTGGCAATTGTCCCGCGTTTGAACCGCTCTTAGACTTCCCTTCCAGTTCAAGCTGTTGCCTTGAGGCACCCGCACAGGTGCGCGCCAACAACAACCCCAGAGCGCGAGACACCGATCTCGGCCTGACGGCAATTCCACACAGTGACTCAGGAATTGCATTACGGCGTATTGGGAAATTGCGTGGGGTTTGTGACGTGGTACAAGGTCGTCGCTCCCCGATGGCCGCGCCGACTCAGCGTCGCAGCTTCGCCCTACAGGATTTCCTAAAACGCATTAGCCGATCCTGAGAGCTTGCTTTCAGGATGCAGAGGAACCACGCGATGAAACCTCTCCCCCGCATGCTTCGTGTTGTTTGCAAAGGCTGGCGATTCGTTTGCCTGCCTCGACCCGATTCGTCCATTCCTGCCCTGTCGCTCGGCTTTTGCCTGGCGATCTTCCTTGCGTCTGTGCCGGCAACCATCACCTTCGTTCAAGCCGGAGGAAAGGCCGGCGCCAGCGCAACCGTAACTCCACACGATCCCGGCGTACGTACGGACGCCGTCGACGCCGGCCAGCCGCTGCCGAACCTTAGCCAAACCACCGGCGCGCGCGCGTTCTTCCTCAATGGGCAAACCCGGTTCGAGGAAGTCGAAGACGTGCAGGGTGGCGCCAATAACGGCCTCGGACCGCGCTTCAACTCCAACCAGTGCGCAAGCTGTCACGCGCAACCCAACGTAGGCGGATCGAGCCCGAGTGCGTCGGTGTTTCCAAATATCGGACCGAATCCACAAACGCTGGTCTACAACCTCGACGGAGCCACGAATACGCTGCCGACGTTCATTACTGCCGACGGCCCGGTTCGCGAGGCCCGCTTCGTCAATCTGCTGAATTCCAATGGCACGCTGAGTTCGAATCCGGACGGCGGCGTGCACGACCTGTTCACCATCCAGGGACGCTCGGATGCTGTCGGCTGCACGCTGGCTCAGCCGGCATTCGCGCAGAATCTCGCCCTCAACAACGTGATCTTCCGCATTCCTACGCCGGTCTTCGGCGCGGGACTGATCGAGAACATCTCGGAGCAGACGATCCTCGCCAACATGCAGCAGAACGCCGCACAGAAAGCCGCCCTGGGGATCGCGGGGCACCCGAATCACAACGGCAACGACGGCACGATCTCGCGCTTCGGCTGGAAGGCACAGAACAAATCGCTGGAGATCTTTGCCGGCGAAGCCTACAACGTGGAGATGGGAGTAACGAACGAACTGTTTCCCAACGAGCGCCCAAGCCCCGATGAAGAGCTAGCCTCAGGGCTTCCGGCGTCCTGCCTTTTCAATCCGACGCCGGAGGACACCACCAACTTCATTGTGCCGGCAAGCACCTCGGCAGCCGCCCGCAACGCCCAGGTGCCGTCGGACGTGGTGCAGTTCGCCATGTTCATGCGGCTGCTCGCTCCGCCGCTGACTTCCACATCGGGCATCCCCGGCAACCCTCCTGCGAGCTCGATTTCCAACGGCAGGCAGGATTTCATCAACGCGGGATGCGCGTTTTGTCACACGCCCACCATGACCACAGGGACATCGAGCTTCGTTCCGGCGCTGAACCTGGCCAATGCCAATCTCTTCTCCGACATGCTGGTGCACAACATGGGCAGCGGTCTGGCAGATGGCGTCTCCCAAGGGACTGCCGGCCCGAACGAGTTCCGCTCCGCACCCCTGTGGGGGCTGGGTCAACGCATCTTCTTTCTGCACGATGGCCGCACTTCCGACCTGCTGCAAGCGATCGAGCAACACTCGAGCCCGGGCTCGGAGGCCAACAAGGTCATCGAGAACTTCAACGGTCTTTCGGCGAGCCAGCAGCAGGATCTCCTCAACTTCCTACGCTCGCTCTGAGCCGGTTCCACGGTTGCAATCTACAAAATTGGCTGCCCATCCTTACGACGCGGTTGGTCGCAGGGGTGGGCAGTTCGCTCCAATACGTGATCCAGATCACACCTTCGCGTGCATGCGGGCGTAGACTGGTACTAACAGCGTTCGTCCCCTGGATTCCCGCATGAAAAAGCTTGCCATCGGCCTCTACGTCGCGATCACCGTTGTGTTGCTGGGTTGGGGCTACTACCAGGCGCGCTATGTGGCGCCGCCCGACGCCATGCAGGGCGATCTCTTCCGCATCATCTACTACCATGTGCCTTCGGCGGCCGTGGCCTTTCTTTTCTTCGGCATCAGCCTCGCCGGCTCCGTGGCTTTTCTCGCGTGGCGCAACAGCCAGCCAGAGCGGGCGCAGATGGCCGACGCCTGGGCTCTGGCAGGCGCCGAGGTCGGAGTGGTCTTCTGCACCGTCGTGCTCACCACCGGGCCGCTTTGGGGCCGGCGAGCCTGGGGCATCTGGTGGACGTGGGACGCGCGACTGACTACTACGCTGGTGCTCTGGCTCATTTATGTGAGCTACCTGCTTCTGCGTCGCTTTGCCGCGGGTCCGCAGATGCAGACGCTCGCCGCCGTGCTCGGGATTTTCGGCGCGCTCGACGTGCCCATCGTCTACATGTCGAATCGCTGGTGGCGCACGCAGCATCCCGCGCCCGTCTTCGGCGGAGCGCCCGACTCCGGCATGAAAGATCCGAAAATGGTCGCTGCGCTCTTGTGGAACATGCTGGCCTGGGCTCTGTGGGGAATCCTGATTCTGGGAATCCGTTACTACGTCGAACGCCAGCGGCAGAAGATCGCGGCTGTGGAGGCCAAGGCGGCACTGGAAGCCACAAGTGCCTGAGTTTGCAGGAGCAAGGAAGGTTATGGATCCACGCGCCATTCTCGATCACGAATTCATCGTCGCCGCGTACACCGTCACCTGGGTCATCCAACTCGGCTACCTGGCTTGGCTGGGCCTGAAGTGGCGCGCGCAGAAGCGCGATGCGGAGCGCCTGCGCCGGCCATCGCGGTAGGAACGATTTGCTCAGGAACAATTCGCGAACGTCAAGAAGCATCAGGGCGCGAGTTCATCGGGGTCCCCGACAAGCCGCGTTTGCCGGTTGGGTGATATTTCCTCATGCGGCAGGCGGTTCCTTTTCCCTCGGGGCTTCAGCCCCTGCGAGTTGAATTTCGAGTTGTTGAAAGCCTTCTGGAGGACACGGAATGCTCACCGAAGAAATCGTTCCTAATCAATAATTTGCAAGAATTACATGAAGCTCTCAACGAACCTCCGCCCGACCTGCGGATTTCCCCATCTCTCCGCGCTAGCACAATGGTGGGAACCTCCCTGCCCCACCCGCCTCAGCGATCAAGAAGGAAGTGCTATTTAAGAAATCGGTGCCTTATCCGATCATCGGGATGTGGACAGGCCCAGATGGGCCGAACAGGAGAATGAGACCATGCATGACCTTTTGATTGCCCTTGCTTTTATCGGTATGGTGATTGCCCCCGCGATAGTTGCCGCCCGGTCAGGCAGCGATGCCACCGACGAGATGAACTAAGGCGGGTCGTTCGCACCGCCGATTCGAAACCGGCCGGCGCGAGCCCACGGCGACAGTTGGAATACAGTTCATCGCCTGTGGGGTGGAAGGCGCGACGGCCCTTAGAAACGATAAAAAGTACAATATTCGAGAATCCCCGTATATTCAGTTGC
>JASHTH010000261.1 GCA_030040655.1 Acidobacteriaceae bacterium
GTCGTCGTCGATATCGCCGTGCTCGAGGTAAGCAAAAACTGGGAGCGGACGCTGGGCATCGCCTGGCCCAGCAGCATCGGCGTCGCGCTGCAGCCGCCGTGTACCACCAGCACCTCAAGCAATTGCGGCACCAGCTCCACCGGCACTGACCAAACCGGAACCACGGGTACAACCGGCTCAACACCCAGCTTGTACGATCTGAGCCATCTGAAAGCGTCGGACTTCGCCATCACTATCGGCTCGGCGACGGCCAACCTGCTGCTGACCAACTCGAATACCAAGATTCTGCAGAACCCGCGTATCCGCGCCACCGACTCGCAGAAGGCGACCCTGACGATCGGCGAGAAGATTCCCATCGCCACCGGTTCCTACCAGACGGGCGCGGCGACGGCGCTGGTCAGTTCGTTGGTCAACACGCAGTTCCAATTCGAAGAGGTCGGCGTGAAGGTCGAAATGACGCCGACCGTGCACTACGACAACGACGTGACGTTGAAGGTCAAGATCGAGGTGTCGTCGGAGGCCGGCTCGACCACCATCAGCGGCGTCACCGAGCCGATCATCGCCCAGAACATCGTCGACCAGGTGATCCGGCTGCGCGAGGGCGAAGCCAGCATCCTGGGAGGCATCGAGCAGAAGCAGGATACGGAAAGCTGGAACGGCATTCCCGGCCTGAGCGCGATTCCCATCCTCAAATATCTCTTCGGTTCCAAAGATCACACCATTAACGACGAGGACCTGGTCTTTCTGCTGGTGCCGCACATCGTTCGCACCGAGCAGCTCGACCCGGTCAATCTGCGCATCATCGATACCGGCGTGGGCAACCAGATCGAGCTGCGGCATGTCTCCGCTCCGACTTCGCAGCAGCCTGCCTCGACCCCAGCCGTTCTCCCGGTTCGCCCGCCATCGCCCAACCGGTCCGGCGTCGGCACGGTACCGGGTCAATCGGCGGAGGCAGCCGCGCCCGCCGCGCTGCAGCAATTGCACCAGGCCGCCGACGCAGCCGGCACCGTGGCGGCGGCCGAGGCGGCAAACCAGGCGCAGGCCCAGTCGGGAGCGCCGCCTCAGCCCGGCGGGCAGCCGGTGAATATTGCGCTCATCCGGCCAAACGGCCCCGTTGCCGTGGGCTCGACGTTCAAGGTTCCGGTGGTGCTGAACGGCGGCAAGGATGTCGCTGCCGTGCCGCTGCAGGTCCAATATGACCCGGCCAAGCTGTCGCTGGTGAACGTGGACCAGGGCGACTTTCTAAGCCGCGGAGGCCAGGCAGTGGCGCTGGTTCACCGCGAAGACGGGTCGGGCAACATCACCATCAATACAGCGCTGCCGCCGGGCGCGACCGGCGTGAGCGGCGCGGGAACCGTGTGCACGCTCAGCTTTACGGCCAAAGCGCCGGGAGAAACGACGGTCGCCATCACCCGCCCGGCGGTCCTTAACAGTGCGCAGCAGCCGTTGCAGGCGATTGGCGGGCAAGCCAGCATCCAAGTTCAGTAAGTCCAGTGAGCCCAGGAAGCCCAGTAGGGCATTGCGACCATGAGCGCGATAAGGCCAATCCGGAAAGTGAAACGCGGCGAGCGCGGACTCACGCTCGTCGAGCTCATCGTGACCGTGGCGATTCTCGCCATCCTGGCGTCGGCTGCCATTCCGGTGCAGATGTACCGGGTGAAGCGGCAGAACGAACGCCTGTTGCGGCAGGATCTTTGGGAGATGCGCGATGCCATCGACAAGTACAAAGACGCGGCCGACCGCGGCGCATTCCAGACGAAGGTCGATAGCCAGAACTATCCGCCCGATTTGGAGACATTGGTCAATGGAGTCGACGTGCAAAGCAAAAAAGTGAAGTTCCTGCGCCGGATTCCCGTCGATCCCATGACCGGCAAGGCCGAGTGGGGGCTGCGCTCCATGCAGGACGACCCGAACTCCGACTCCTGGGGCGGGCAGAGCGTCTTCGATGTCTATTCCAAGTCCACGGGCACGGCCCTGGACGGGACCAAGTATTCCGATTGGTAGATCGAGCCATGCGCACCTGCAGATCCAATCGAAACGACGCTGGTTTCACGCTGATGGAGCTGATGATCGTCATGGCGATCATCGGCATATTGGCCACGCTGGCCGTGCCCAGCTTCATCGGCGCGCTGCGGTCGGCCAAAGAGGCCGTGCTCAAGTCGGACCTGCAGACCATGCGGGAGGCCATCGACTCCTACACCGAGGACAAGCAGAAGGGACCCCAATCGCTGCAGGACCTCATCGACGACGGTTATCTAAAAGCCATTCCCGTCGATCCCATGACCAAAAGCAACGAAACCTGGGTGACCGACACGAGCGACGCGCTGCGCTCTGTCGACGAGTCCGATCCCGGCATCGACGATGTGCACTCAGGTTCGCAGGAGACAGGCACCGACGGCCAGCCGTATTCCAGTTGGTAGAATGCGGGCATGATCCTCGCCCGCTTGGCGCGTACAGTTTCGGCGGCCGTCATTGCGTCATTGGCTTTCTCTTGCGCTCACGTTTCCGCCCAGGCGGGAAAAACCATCACCCTACGCATGCTCGACGGTCGAACCGGCCGTCTCATCGCCACGTCGGATTTCCTGGTGCAGATCAACCACCAGCGGGAGCAGCACGCCAACTGGGTGACGCTGAATGAGGACGGCACCGGAAAGCTCGCCTTGCCGCCCGAGGCGACGGAACTCTCGCTCCACGGCATGTACGACAGCTCCATGTCGATCTTTGTCAATTGCGATCTTCAAAAGGGCAAGGGAATCCTCGAGGAGCAGGGCTTGCTAGAGACGGCTCAGTCTCCCGATCATTGGTATTCGGTCGCCGATATCCTGGCGTCCGGTATCGTGGCGCCGAACGGCTGCCTCAGTAAGAAAGAAGCAGCGAAACAGAAGTTCGCGGCCAAACCGGGCGAGTTCGTCTTCTTTGTGCGAAAGAAAAACTGGCGGGAAGAGAGCGAGGATTAGCATCGAAGCTCAGCGGAATCGAACTGCGAATCGCGACATGCAATGTCGATGTCATCCTGAGCGGCGTCCGTCCCCTGCAGCGGACGGACGGAAGCGAAGAATCTGCGGTTGTATCCTCCAATAAAGGCAATGAACTTCAAAGACTCTGCGACTAAAATGCTGAAGTCAGCGAAGGATGCTTGAAATGGCACGCATCATCGATCTCCGCTCCGATACCGTAACGCGTCCCACGCCGGAGATGCGCGCGGCCATGGCCGCTGCCGAAGTGGGCGACGACGTCTACGGCGAGGACCCGACGGTCAACCTGCTCGAAAAGCGCGCCGCCGAGATCTTCGGGCGTGAAGCGGCGCTCTTTGTGCCCACGGGAACGATGGGCAACCAGATCGCCATCCGCCTGCTCACGCAGCCCGGCCAGGAAGTGATCTGCGAGTCGCGCGCGCACATTTTCGATTGGGAGATGGCGACTACCGCCGTCTTCTCCGGATGCCTGGTTCGGCCGGTCCATGCCGAGCGCGGGATTTTAACCTGGCAGCACATCGAGCCGGTCATCTACAAGCGCGGATCGTTTCGCGCGGCGACGGGCCTCATCGGGATCGAGAACACCGCCAATCTGGCCGGCGGCAGCGTAACGCCGCTGGCGGCGATGGAAGAGATTTGGCAAATCGCACAGGAGCGAGGATTACCGGTTCATCTTGACGGCGCTCGCATCTTCAACGCCGCGACGGCTCTCGGCATAGATGTAAAAGCATTGACGCGCGGCTTTGATACTGTGATGTTTTGCCTCTCGAAAGGCTTGGGCGCGCCTGTCGGCTCCATGCTGACTGGATCGGCGGAGCGGATGGAGCAGGCGCGTATCTACAGGAAAGCTCTGGGCGGCGGCATGAGGCAAGCAGGCGTGCTGGCCGCGGCGGGGCTGATTGCGCTGGAACAGATGCCGGCGCGCCTCCACGAGGACCACGCCAACGCGCGGTTGCTGGCCGAGGCGCTCGCGGAGATGGAGGGCGTTGCCATCGACCTCGACACGGTGGAGACCAACATCGTCATCTTCCGCATGACCGGCGCATTGAGCGCGGCAGAGTTGGTGGCGCGGTTGAAGGAGCAGGGCATTCTGGCGAGCACCGTTGGCCCGGATTCTATTCGCCTGGTTACCCATCACGACGTGAGCCGCGCCGATTGCGTGGCTGCCGCCGAGGCAATGACAGAAATTGTCGAAGCGAAAATCGCGCATCCTACGCACGCCGCGTAGCGCAGAAAGTTTGCGCAACTCTCACGCCACGCCAACGATCTTTCCTTGTTCGTCGACATCGATCGCCAGGGCTCGCGGATCGTGCGGCAGTCCGGGCATCAGCATCATGTTGCCGGCCACGGCGACGAGAAACCCCGCGCCCGCCGAGAGCAGAACATCGTTGATGTTCAGAGTCCAGCACGACGGCGCGCCCATACGCTTGGGATCGTCGGTCAGTGAGTATTGCGTTTTGGCGATACAGACGGGCAGCCCTGCAAATCCCCACTCCGCAAAGCGCGCCAGATGCGCGCCGGCCACGTCGCTGAGCGCAATGCGGCTGGCGCCGTAGACCTTTGTGGCAATCTTGCGGATCTTCTCCTCCGGCGAGTCGTCGAGTTCGTAGGCGAATTGAACGCGTGGCGCAGGACCGGTCTCAATCGCCGAGATAAGCTCCTCCGCCAGGTCGATCGCGCCGGCCCCACCTTCGGCATATGCCTCGACGAACGCGCAGCCCACGCCGTGTCGCCGGCATTCTGCGGCAATCCCGTTCAGCTCGTCTTGATGATCGGCGGGAAAACGATTGATGGCGACGACCACCGGCACGCCGAATCCGCGCAGCGTGCGAATGTGGTGAGTCAGGTTCGCATATCCGGCCTCCAGCGAGCCCTCGCCCTGCGCGCGCATGCTTTGCACAGAAGTGACCAACACAGCCGCCGCGGGCCGAATGCCGGAAACGCGCAGCACAATATCGAAGTATTTCTCCGCGCCAAGGTCGGCGGCGAATCCGGCCTCGTTGACGACAAAATCGGCGAGCCGCACCGCCATCCGGTGCGACAGCACACTGCACGTGCCGTGAGCGATGTTGGCGAACGGACCGGTATGGATCAGGGCGGGCGTGCCTTCTGTGGTTTGTACCAGGTTGGGCAGGATTGCATCGCTGAGCAGCGCCATCATAGCCCCGGTTGCGCCCACATCGCCGGCAGTGACCGGCCGGCCGGAGCGCGAAACGCCGACGACGATCGCATTCAAACGGCGGCGCAGATCGGCGCGGCTGGCGGCCAACGCAAGAATGGCCATGATTTCGGATGCCGCGGTGATGACGAAACTCGATTGCCGGCCGGCGCCGTCGCGCTTGGAATCGAGCGAGATGGCGATGTGCCGAAGCGCGCGATCGTTCATGTCGAGCGCGCGCGGCCATGGGATCTGTGCGGGATCGATGTCCAGATGGTTGCCGTGAAAGAGATGCGCGTCGATCATCGCGGCAAGCAGGTTGTGCGCGGTGGTGATGGCGTGAAAATCGCCGTGAAAATGCAGATTGATCTTCTCGCTCGGTTCCACTTCGGACTGCCCGCCGCCCGCGGCGCCGCCTTTGACGCCGAAGACGGGCCCGAGTGAGGGTTCGCGCAGCGTGACGATGGACGTGTGCCCAAGGCGCTCCAGTCCCTGTGCCAGGCCAATCGAAACCACCGTTTTTCCTTCGCCGTGCGTGGTCGGCGTTGTGGCGGTTACCAGGATGAATTTGCCGCGCGGCGCGAGCGCCGGATCGTCGAGCAAATCGAGCTTCAGTTTGGCGCCATAAACGCCGACCGTTTCGTATTGATGTGGCGAAAGCGAAAGTTTCTCCGCGATCTCTTGAATCGGCAGCATGGAAATCTCCCCTGAACCGGGATGTACTATACATCGTCGGCGAGAGTTTTACCTGTGACGGAACGCACCGGAGGAGCGGGAACTCCAACGAAGCTCTGATTAAGCCGAGCCTTGTAACAGGGCACAACTCTAGTCATGCCGAAGAAGCCAAAAGCAACCGGGGCTTAAGCCCCGGAGGCGAACTTCGAGAGATTCTTGAGAGCTTCTCTAAGTGGTGTTTTACATCGCCTCAGGGCTCTCGATGCCCAGCCACGCAAGCGCCTGAACCAGCTCCCGCAGGGCAACGGCGGCTGTAGCCAGCAAGAACGTTTTCCGCGTCGGATTCTCTTCGGTGAGAATGTGGTGCTTGTGGTAGAAGTTATTGAACTCCTGCGCGAGTTGGAAGGCGTGCTTGGCCAAGTGCGCTGGCTCCGACGTCGCGATGCACTGCTCCAGCACCTGCGTGCGGCGCGCGCAGCGCAGCCAAAGTGCCCAGATATCTTCGTTTTCGTCGCCGGAGAGAAAGTCTTCCATTTCCGAGCCGGCTAGTTTTCCAAACTCCGCCAGCGCCGCGTCCGTCGAGGATTCCCCTTTGCGAAAGATATTGCGGATGCGCACAACGGCGTATTGAATGTACGGTCCGGTCTCGCCCTCGAAACTGAGCGCGTCCTTGAAGTCGAAGGCGATGACCGAATTGCGCGTGAACTTGAGCATGAAATAGCGCAGCGCGCCAATGGCGATCTGCTCGGAGATTCGCTGCCGTTCGGTGGCGTCGCGGCCGGTCTGCCGTGCATCCACCTCGGCGCGTGTGGCGGCCATAAGCTTGTCGATCAGGTCATCGGCCTTGACGCCAAATCCCTTGCGCCCACTCACCAGAATGTATGGACTGTTGATGTCTTCCTGGGCAACTTCAAAGCCCAGCTCAAGTGCGCAGCGCGGTGTAAGCGCGACCTTTTCGTAACCGAAATGGATGCAGTGGTCCGCCTGCTCGGCGAATCCCATGCCGCGCAGAGCCAGGACGAGGTTTGCCTGCGGATCGGTTTGGCGCACATCGATCACGTTGTAGATCGCGCTGGCCCCGCCGAACTGCGGATGCGAGTCCTCGCCATGCTCCGCCGAAATCCAGCACTCGCGGTTGGGATACTTGAAGAACGGCTTGTAGCCGAAGTCTCGCCCCAGCAGGCCGAACTTCCAAAGGTGATAGGCAATGTCCTTGCCGACATAGGTGACGGTGCCGTTGGAGCGCACGATGACTTTGGCGTCTTCATCGACTTCGCTCTTCGACGCGTCCGATGCGGAGCGGCGCATCACCCAGCAGCCGGCGTTCTTGCCCTCGGTCTCGAAGTAGAGGACACCTTTCTGTTTCAGCTGCTCGAAGGCCGCCTCCCAGAACTTGAGGTGCAGGATCTCGCTTTCGCGCGGAAGGAAATCGTATTCGATGTCCAGCCGGAGCATGGTTTCAAGATGCCGTCGCAGGATGGCCGTCGAAATCAGCTCCGCGACTTCGGCCGTCTCGTTGCCGCCATGCTCGATCTCGTGCAGGGTATCGAGACGCAGTTTCTTGCGCGCCGATTTTTCGTCATCGGTGCCCTGGTCATACCACCGCGAGACCCGCGCGTAGAGGTCCCAGCAGTAGTAGTCAAACGAGCTTTGCTCCCCGGGAGCCCCAAATCTCGAGAGCATTTCACGATCTCGAATGATCTCCTTAACATCGGCGAGCGACTTGCCCTCAAGATGCCGAAAGCCCACGACAACATCCGCCACCTGCACGCCTGTGTTATCGATATAGTTCTGCACCGTGACCGTTTGCCCGGCGGCGCGCAGCAGGCGCACGAACGTATCGCCGAGAATGGCGTTGCGCAGGTGGCCGATGTGCGCGGCTTTGTTGGGATTGATGCTGGTGTGCTCGACCAGAGCATGAACCCCAC
>JASHTH010000262.1 GCA_030040655.1 Acidobacteriaceae bacterium
GATCTGCATGGGGAGGCTCATTGATCCCATTATCAACGTAGCGTTCCCGGAAAGAAGCGAACATGCTGATCACCGCCAGGCGGTGACCAGCCGGCCGGGAAGGAATTTGTCGATGTATCTGTGTTTCCTGTTTTCCAGGTCGCGGCCAACGTAGATGCGACCAAGCCCAGTGTCCCGTGCTGGATCCGCGGCGGATATTCTCGCCTCCAGAGACCGAAAGTTTCAGCTTGTTTCGCGGCGTCGTAATCCGACCGCAGAGACTGGACGTACAGATCTCCTGGAAGAAAGCTCGTAAGGGTATTCGGCTTAAACTCTCTCTTCAAGTCCGAAAAAACTGCTTCCGCGCGACTGAACGAACGCTCCATAGCTTCATCTTGTGATCGCTGCTCTTTCGTCCCTTGCAGAATCTCCGCGAAGTGAAAGATTCCTTTTCCTATCGAGAGAAGGGAGTCAACGTGCAGAGCGCTCGCGCCTAGATCAATTCCCACGCTAGCTATAGTCTTGCCCATCGACCAGGCGTGTTTTTTCATTTCAGTGTTAAGGTGCAAAGCCGCCAAGTGAGGGAACAGGAAACTACTGTTCCTGCCGCCCAAAGGGGCGACCGGCCTAAGAGAAGGGCCCTGCCAA
Source organism: Acidobacteriaceae bacterium (assembly GCA_030040655.1). GTDB lineage: Bacteria > Acidobacteriota > Terriglobia > Terriglobales > Acidobacteriaceae > Telmatobacter. The sequence continues at coordinate 628 of JASHTH010000262.1, forward strand.
CTTCAACCCGAAGCCTGCTTCTTCATGAATGCGGATACCGCTGCTCCAATCCAGCGTGCCGAATGGTACTTACCCTCGATATTCATCACATCGAATATGTTGCGGAGGGGGCTGGCAACAGCCATGACAACCTTTTGCCCTTATGTCCCAATTGTCATGCACTTTACCACCAGGGCCACATTCCGCGAGACTCCCTGCGGACTTGGAAGCTACTTTTGCTGGCACTGAAGGAGGGTTTTGACCGTAGGTCAGTCGATACACTTCTTGCGCTCGATCTCTTGGACGGTTTCATCGTTTGGGGTGACGCCTTGCTTAATTGCGCCGCCTTGATCGCCTCAGGATATTTGAAAATCGAGGAGCAGGACGAAGTTGTTGAGCAGGACAATTTCTTGTTTGGCCCCGGCAAAGTAAACCGGGTATCCAAATACTGGATCGAGCTAAGCGAGAAGGGTCGCACTTTTGTCGAGGCGTGGAAGCGTGGTGACCAGAATGCGGCAATCTCGCCTTCGCGAACTCGTACTTCGTAGCCATCCGATGGCTGAGGCCTCGTCCAGTCTTTAAAATGGCTGGGGGCGCCTGGTCCAATGCCAGACTTCGATACCATCACATGCGGGGCCTGCGGCAGAGATCTTGCCGTACCGAAAGGAAACCCCGATTCCCTCCGCTACCACCGGGGGTGCGCTTGGTATGAGATGCCGTGCGAGATTTGCAGTAAGCCCATGCGACGGCATAGGGATTGGGACACCCCGCCGCGAGCACATAAAGCTTGCAAGGATGCAGCAAAAGCTGAGCGTGCTGCCGCCTGGTATGAGTTGCCTTGCGCGATCTGCCTAGACCCAATCCAAATCCATCGCGAATGGATCAATCCGCCGCGCGCGCACAAGACTTGCAAGGAAGCGGCAGATGCGCAGTTCTCCTTGAAATCCTGCGAGTATTGCGGAGGACCCATCCGCGTCCACGTCCATGCCGTCAAAGTTCCGAAATATCATCCGAAATGCGAACCCAAGGCTTTGGCCGCTGCTCGTCGTATATCGGAACCCGATCAGCCGCGCCTAACCGTATTCCTTTGTCACTCCTCCGGAGATAAGCCAAAAATCGGAAACTTATACAAGCGTTTACGCGACGATGGGTTTGCCCCGTGGCTCGACGAAGAGGAATTGCTTCCCGGCCAGGACTGGAATCACGAAATCACTAAGGCAGTCCGCAGCAGCCACGTCGTTGTCGTCTGCCTGTCATCCGGCTCGACAGCGAAAACCGGCTACGTCCAAAAGGAGATCAAGTACGCCCTTGATGTTGCCGGCGAACAGCCGGAGGGGGCGATTTTTCTGATCCCGCTCAAACTTGAGGAATGCGACGTCCCATCACGGTTGCAGCGATGGCAGTGGGTACAATTGTTCGAAGCAAGCGGCTACGACCGGCTACTGCGCGCGCTGAAGGCACGACAGGAGTACGAAAGAACGACAGCCCTCGTGCGTGGCCTTCCCAAAAACTCCGAAGTTGTGTAAGTGAGCCAGCTTGCAGCCTCCGGTAAGAGCTCATCCTGTCCCCATCCTTTTCTGCGAGCGAATCAACTGCCAGCCGGCGTGCTTCCGTTGGGAGGTGGGAGCTGGCAGCGGGCTGCTCTCAGGACTGCGATTAGAAGGCTGGGTCCCCGTCCACGCGTTGCGCACGCTTTCCTGCAGTTGCAACTGGCGGGCCTTCACGAACGGGGCATAGCTCTTCTTTGTGATCTTCACCGAAGCGTGGCCAAGAAGGAGTGAGACCTGATCGATAGGTACGCCCGCGAGGAGCATCTCTACGGCGAAGGTGTCACGAAACATGTGCGGGTGGCAGCGCTTGAGTTCCCCATCTGCGCTGCGGATATCGGCCGGTTCGAACAGTCGGCGATAGCTTCGCTGCCAATTGGCCACTGCACTTTTGGGACCGCCATTGCCGCTCCAGAAGAAGTAGCGGGGATTGGGCTTGGGGCTGGGCGGAACCTCTTCAAGCAATTCCACGACGTGTGGCGGGAGTGGGACATACACTGGTGTCCCGGTCTTTGCCTGATAAAGGAGCAGACTGTCGCCATGGAGTCGATGCCGTTCCAGCGTTACCGCATCGCGAATGCGCAGCCCGCTCCAACGCATGAGCAGCGTCATGGTGCGAAGACGTGCTTGATTCGCCTTCACATCTCCGCCCCCGCGCTCACCCCGCCGGATGTATGTTGCCGCCATGATCCTCTCGAACTCATCGGGAGGGAAGTAGTCGGTGGGGACCTGCACGACCTTGATTTTTCCGAGACCGATGGCGGGGTTCTCGGTGAGGTAGCGACGCCGCACGCAGGCCCAGAAGAACCCGATCACACGACTCTGTTTTTTCTGCTTGGCGAGAGGACCGTCTTCCCACGTGTTGCGGAAATTCAAGAGTGCAT
>JASHTH010000263.1 GCA_030040655.1 Acidobacteriaceae bacterium
TCGCCCATCTCGCGATCCACGCGGCTGGTGCAGCGCTTCCAGCGCTCCTGCTGCTTTTCCGCGCCGTTCAGGATGTGCGAGTAGAAGTTCCAGTTCTCGGTCTCGAAGCCCTCCGGCATGCTGGTGTTCGCATAGGCGAGCAGCAAATGCCAGCGCAGATAGGTCCTGATCTGGTCGAGCAGCGTATCGGCAACCAGCGCGTTGAACTCGGCGAAGAACTTCGGCTCCATGTCGTTGGCCTTGCCCGAAGCCGGCGCGCGCGCCGAACCCATGTAGCTGGCGAGATCAAAGTTCGTGAGCATCTTGCCCATCGCGGCCACATCGGTGGGATGATTCAGATTCTGCGGATCGCGCTGCTCTGTAATGGTCAGCGAGGCCTTGGCCAGCCGCGTCTCGATCGCCATCACAGTATCGGCGTCCTTCGCGGCCTGTGCATCGGCTTCGCCGGCGAGCACGAACATTTTGTGCACGTGATCGACGTATTGCTTGCGCTGTTCCACGCTCTTGGCGTCGCTGCGCGTGTAATAATCCCGCTCCGGCAAGCCGAGCCCTCCGGCCAGGTAAAACGAGATCTGCATGTTAGCGTTGGCATAATCCTGGTCGGCATCCAGCCCGAAGAAGGCATTCACGCCCAGCGCGTGCAGGTGCGCAAGCAGCGCAGGCAGTTGATCTTTCGAGCTGACCGCATCGATGCGGTCGAGCTCCGGCTTGAGCGGCGCAATGCCCAGCTTGTCGATCGCCGTCACATCCATGCAACTCGCGTACTCGTCGCCGATCTTCTGCTCATTGGGCGTGCGGGAGGCCGAGGGCACGGCGGCCTGCTCGAGGATTTGCCTGAGATGCACCCGGTTCAGCTCGAACAGTTCCGTGAATCGGCCATACGACGCAAATTCTGCAGGCAGCGGATTGCGCTTGAACCAGCCATTGCAGCTGAACTTGTAAAAGTTCTCGCAGGGGTCGACCGACTTATCGATCAGCGAAGGATCGAAGACGCGCAAATCCGGCGTTTTCAGGGTGGTAGCGGTCGGTGCATTCTGGCCGAGCGCCGGAAGGGCGGTGACACAAACAGCGACGAAAAGCCGGCAGGCAGGGGAAACAGATGCGGAACGAAACATGGCGGAACCTTATCAGATCGGGCCTGGCCCAGGCATCGGGAATGTGACCATTACAATCGGAAATGCAGGTGTAGATCGCATTTGTGAGGTGCAAGGCAAGTGGCGCAGCGCACGTTCAGCATCGTCAAGCCCGACGCGGTTCGCAACGGGCACACCGGGGCTATTCTCGCCGAGATCGATAAGGCCGGATTCCAGATTGTGGCTATCCGCAGGCAAACCATCTCGAAGGAGCAGGCGCAAGGCTTCTATTACGTGCACCGCGAGCGAGGATTCTTCGACGATCTGACGACGTTTATGTCGTCAGGGCCGCTGGTGTTGATGGTGCTCGAAAAAGAAAACGCCATTGCCGACCTGCGCACGCTGATGGGCGCGACCAATCCGGCAAATGCGGAAGAGGGGACCATCCGCAAGAAATACGCCGCGTCGATCCAGGAGAACGCCATTCACGGCTCGGATGGCGAAGAGACCGCGGCGTTTGAGATCGGCTACTGGTTTGCGGGGTATGAGCTCCTTTAGACTGCGCAGCTTATTTTTCGGAATGTCATCCTGAGCGAGTCGACGTGATTCTTCGCGGCGACGAGTCGAAGGATCCGCGTTTCGCTTGCTAAAGTTTCTATGAGATTAGCCCCGTCCAGTCGCCGTTTCGAACCTCAGGGGTTAAAACCCCTTCGGCGATTTGGGATCGCTTTCGGCACGACTGAAGAAGCTGCGGAAAAACTCCTAGGATCGGTTTCTCGCGGGCTGAAGCCCGCGAGAACAATCAAAAACAAAGGACTTGTTCGGCACGGCTAAAGCCGTGCCCTTTCAAAACCGCTCGCAGAGCGAGTTTTTCCGCAACCTGTGAAGTCGTACGCTGATACAAGACATTTTTGACATAAGCTCTACGCACTTACGCAAACAGATCGTCAAACTTCTTCTTTAACTCCGCGAATTCCTGCCTTAATTCCCTCACTTCAGCTTCCAGTTGCGCGATGCGCTCGTCCTGTCCGGCATCCAAGGGGCGCCCCGGGTCCGTTCTTTCGGACCTGGGCGGGACCGTCGCCGCGGCGCTCGCCATCTCCGCTTCGCCCGAAAGCAGATGCGCATATCGCGACTCCTTGGTTCCCGGCTGGCGCGGCAGCACGGCCACGAGCGGGGGATCGCGCTCCATCAGCTTTTGCAGGGCAGCCAGAACATCGGCGATCTCTTCGAATTTGTGCAGCCGCTCGGTGCGGCCGCGCAGTTCGCCCGGCGTTTGCGGGCCGCGCAGCAGCAGCACGCAGATCAGGGCGGTCTCCGCGCGGCTGAAGTTGAAGGCTTCGCCCAGCCAGTGCTCGTATTTAGTTACACGACCGTCGGCCGAGCGCGCGCGTCCGGCCAGGCCGTCATCTTCCAGGCCATGCAGCGCCTGGCGCACGGCCTCATCGTCGAGTTCCATCACCGGCTCGCGATTCGATTTCTGATTGCAGGCGTTGATCAGCGCATTGAGCGTCAGCGGGTAATACTCCGGTGTTGTGACTTCTTTTTCAACGAGAGCGCCGAGAACGCGGGCTTCGGCAGCGGTGAGACGGAGAGGATGATCGGGTGCCATGGTCTCATTGTCCCACCGCGGAGGGAAACCAGCCTGGAGGGCCAGTTTCATGCGCCCACCAAGCCGCAAACCATTGTGTGTGGCGTGACGAACCGGCGAGCTGGCTCAAGGAAACACAGGGAAGCATGTTTCTCGCGAACTGAAGTCCACGAGATAGGAAGAATTGAGATTCGTTTCGGCACGAGTGAAGAGGTTACGGAAAAACTCCATATTTCGGGTGAAATCGGCGAGATAGGTCCTTCCGGGGCTGAAGCCCGCGGTGATCCTGTTGGCTTTATGCGGGGGTTAAAACCCCCGCCTCCCTCCGAATGGAGTTTTTCCGCAACCTGCGAAGCCGTGCCTATTACAAAGCTCGCCCTAGCCGTCGCCAGAGGGAAGAAGCGCATTCGCAATCGATGAAACCGGTCCTTCAATGCTCACCCACGCTCAATCCTGCGCAACTTCGATCGGCATGGCCACGCGGCTGCGCGTGAGCTGGAAGTACACGATCGGAGTGATCACGAGGCTGAGCACCATGGAGACGCACAGGCCGCCGATGACGGCGATGGCCAGCGGCTGCAGCATCTGCGATCCCGCGCCGAGGGCGAAGGCCAGCGGCAACATGCCGCTGACGGCGGCCATGGCCGTCATTACGATGGGCCGCAGGCGCCGCTGCGCGGCGTGCAGCATGGCCTCGCGCGCCGTAGCGCCTTCGGCGCGGAATCGCTCATCGGCGTCGAGCAGCAGAATGCCGTTTTTGGCGACGATGCCGATGATCATGATCAATCCCATGAACGAGGCGACGTTGAACGTGGTGCGCGT
>JASHTH010000264.1 GCA_030040655.1 Acidobacteriaceae bacterium
TATATACCATCCCCGCCGGACCACGGCTTCGGAGGAGTGCAATGCATCAGCCCCTTATTGTCCGACTTCGACCTTTTCGCTGAACATTGCCTCGGGCCCCTCCCTTGCTCCACCCGAGGATGACCTCAGCCCCGGGTTTCATCTGCACATCCCGTATTCGAACGCAGCGTGACCCCACAGCTCATGCGACCGCTTTCGCGTCGCATCGTGGAGTTCGACATGTCTGTATTGGAAGAGATCGTTCCGCAACCGTCGGAGCGGCCGCAGCGCGGCTTCTGGGCTTCGGTGCGCGAGGCGCTGCGTGGCACGCACCAGGATTTCACGCAGGGCAACTTGAACCGCGCCATTCTTCTGCTCGCCGTCCCCATGGTGCTGGAGATGGTGCTCGAGTCGCTCTTTGCCGTGGTCGACGTGGCCTGGGTGGGCCGGCTGGGCGCCAATGCCGTGGCCACGGTCGGGCTGACCGAGTCGATGCTGGCGCTGGTGATGTCGATCGGCATGGGCGTGGCGATGAGCGCCACGGCCATGGTGGCGCGGCGCATCGGCGAGAAGGATCCGGAAGACGCGGCGATTGCAGCCGTACAGGGCATCGCGGTCGGGCTCGGCATTTCGCTGGCCATCGGCATACCGGCGGGAATCTTTGCGCCGCAACTGCTCGCCGCCATGGGCGCCTCGCCGACGATTGTGGCCGAGGGCTCGGGCTATGCGCGGATCGCGCTGGGAGGGTGCGGCGCGATCGTGATGCTCTTTCTCAACAACGCCATCTTTCGCGGCGCCGGCGACGCGGCGATTGCCATGCGCCTGCTGTGGGTGTCGAACATCATCAACCTGGCGCTCGATCCCTGCCTGATCTTCGGGCTGGGGCCATTTCCGCGGCTGGGTGTGACCGGCGCGGCGCTGGCCACGTTCACCGGGCGCAGCATCGGCGTGCTCTACCAGTTTTACCGGCTCATGCGCGGCACCGAGCGCATCCGCGTGCTCGTGCGGCACGTGCGGCTGAACCTGCGCGTGATGGGCCGGCTGCTCGAGGTGTCGCTCACCGGCATGTTGCAGTTTGCGATTGCCAACGCTAGTTGGATTGGCTTGGTGCGCATTGTTTCGTTCTTTGGCGCGGCGGCCGTCGCCGGATACACGGTGGCCATTCGCATCGTGATCTTCTTCATCCTGCCCGCGTGGGGATTGAGCAATGCCGCCGCCACGCTGGTGGGCCAGAACCTGGGCGCCAAGCAGCCCGAGCGCGCCGAGCAGTCGGTGTGGCGTACGGGGCTTTACAACATGATCTTCCTGGGTGCGATCGGCGTCTTCTTCATCGTCTTCGCCACGCCCATCGTCCGGCTGTTTGTGGGCGAAGATCCTTCAGTGGTGGCGATCGCCGCCCTGGCGTTGCGCACGTTGAGCTGCGGCAATGTGGGCTATGCCTACGGCATGGTGATGCTGCAGGCCTTCAATGGAGCAGGCGACACGTTGACGCCTACAATCGTCAATTTCTTCGGTTTCTGGGTTCTCGAGCTGCCGCTGGCGTGGTGGCTGGCGGTGAAGATTGGCTTCCGCGCCGAAGGCGCATTTCTCTCGATCGTGATTGCGGAGTGCGCCATTGCCGCGGCGAGCATGGTGCTGTTCCGGCGAGGAAGATGGAAGAAACAGAAGATTTGAAAATCGAGGTTTGCATGTGTGTATCCCATCCTTGTCGCAAAAAAGAAACGCGGCAAGGATGGGGCGCCCGCGTTCAAGCGGCGTGCGAATGAGGCACTTGAGAATTGGAATCTCCAAAGCCCGGAGAGCATCTGAGAGAATAATGGCTGTGATTGGAGCGGGGCGATTTCATTTTCTTGCCGCTTGTTTGCTGGCGGTTCTGCTCGGCGTGTGCGGCCCGCAGATTGCGCTCAATGCGCAGACGGGCAATCCCAGCTCGGCATCGAATCCCTTCTATGGAAGCGTGACGCTCAAGCCGGCGACCGACGAGGTGCTGCAGCTCTCGCTCGACGATGCGATTCGGCGCGGACTCGACACCAATCTTGGATTGAAGGAAGCCGAGAACAACGAGAAATATGTTCACGGCGAAGAGCAGGAAGCGGTGCAGGAGTTTCTGCCCACGATCACGCTGAAGGCCGACACGGGCGTGCATCAGTACAATCTGGCCGCGTTTGGATTCGGCCCGGGCGTCATCGGCCAATTCAAGGCGTTTTTCCCCGGCGGCAAGCTTCCGCCCGGGCTCTCCGAAATCACCGAGGTCACATTGACCGAGGCCCAGCTCCGCTACAAGCAGACACTCTTCTCCGGGCCAGTGATTGCCGGGTGGAAAGCGGCCGTGGCGGCGGAGAAGTCCTACTACTTTGCCAAGATGAGCGCGCGCGGCGAGGTGGTGCAGCAGGTGGCGACCGCGTATTTGCACGCGATTGCGGCCGCGAGCGAAGTGGATAACGCCAAGGCACTGGAGGCGGCGGACCGCGTGGCGTTCGACCAGGCGCGTGCGGCGCACGAGGCGGGCACGGCGGCGAACTTGGACGAGCTGCGCGCGCGCGTGCAACTGCAGTCACAGCAGCAGGCGCGCATCGCGGCGCAGAACGATCTCGACAAGGATCTGATCCTGCTCAAGCGCGAGATCGGCATCGATCCCGGTCAGAAGATTGCATTGACCGACCCCGCGCCGTACAGCGAGCTGGCCGAGCAAACGCCGGAAGAGGTGCGCGCCATCGCCTACAAGAATCGCCAGGATTACCAGAACTTGCAAAACCAGGTGGTGGAGCTGAAGGCGGTGCGCAACGCCTATCGC
>JASHTH010000265.1 GCA_030040655.1 Acidobacteriaceae bacterium
GAGGCAGTGTCGCGTGCACCAGAGGATGATAGCGCCAACGGGCGATGCAGTCTGTCTGAGCTGCCTCGTGTCGTAGCTCTGTTCGCGGATTGCCCGTGAACCACCCGCAGGCATCAGAGGCCTAGATCACATTCCTGCCCTCGATCCCGAAATGCCTGGCGGCAGCCAGGAGGTGCGCATCATTGGAGTAGACGACGTGGAGACCTGCTTCCGCTGCGGTTCCGAGGTGGATGGCGTCGGCTCCGCGCAGGAACACCGACGCGGGCAAATTCCGATAGACCTGACGGACTCGAGAGAGGATCTCCTTATCCTGCGCGAGCCATTGGAATGCTCCTGCTTGGATATGCGCCTCGACCTGTTTGACCAGAGCAGCATAGGCAGCGGGCCGGATCGCTCCTTCGCGCAGTTTGCGATGGAAGGCCGCCATCATCTCCGCCTGTCCGTGGGCCGCGCATGCGACGTGATCGGTCGCGGCCAGAGCACGAACCTGGTCGGCGCCTGGATCCGCGTAGTAGAGACGCACCAGATAGCTGGTATCGAAGTAGATCACGGGATCTCGCGATCGCGATCCTGGCTGACGATATTGGTCGCATCGGTTCCGCCGCGAAGAGACTTTCGGTAACGAAGAAAAGCCGGCGTGTACCGGGGATTGGCGAAATAGGGCTTGGAGGGCGGTTGCGCGGCAGGCACGATCTTCGCAATCAGCCGCCCCCGGTCGGTCACATGCACCTCGCCGGAGGAGGCCTGCCGAACCCATCGGCCGGTCTCCTGATGCAGCTCGCGGATCGTGATGGTCCTCATGTGACTCATTGTGTCACATGGAAAAACGGCGGGTCAAGGCGCGGCCCGGCTTGAGAGCGTCGCGTTGAGAGGCAGCGTTGCACGCAGGAGAGGATGATAGCGCCAACGGGCATGCTGGCGGGTCTCTCAGCCACCCTGGGCGGGGCGAAGTTTCCCATTTGGCGTAATACGCCGCCAAAGCGCGCCCGTGACGCAAAGCTCGTTTCAGGGGAGTAATGCTAATACATCTGCGCAATCTCCGCGGGATGCGCGATTTGGCCTCAACGTGTCAATGGGGACCGCGGGAAGCCTTCAACCAGAGGCACCTTGGCAGCACAAGTCCAGGCCACGATGGACGGCTTGGTGATCTGGTGTGAACTCGGTGCTCGTTCAAGGGCGCTCCAGTTCCTGCTCGTCGCAGCAGCCCGCGAGTATCTCTTCGCAGGCGCAATCATCGTGATGCTGCTTGCAGCAGCCCTTTTGGCAGTCCTGGCACCCGCTCTTGCAGCCAGATTCGGCCCACACCGTGTAGGCCATGACGTCCAGCGTCTGCACCGGATTCGCGGGATCGTCGCTCTGGATGACCAGTTCGCACGCGCGGGCAACGCGTTCCGTCGCCTTATACCGAATCACCACGGATAGGCACGAGCCGGGATGCAGCGTTGCGGGGAAAGGATTGTTGACCAGGCTCCAATGCGGATTCTTACGTTTGAACGCCACGCTCGAAACCTGCAAACTGCACGCGCCCACATTACAAATGGCGATCGTACGCTCTGCGCAGGTACATGCCTTCACCCCGCCAAAGCACGTCGAGCCGGTGACGGCGATCACACCCCAAGGCGCGTTCCCTGAAACGTCCACGACGTGCGGGCTCGAAGCGGCGTTGCTGTAAATATAGATCTTCCCGCTCTTCGATCCGAAGCTCGTCGGTTGGAACCTCAGCATCACCTCGATGGAATCTGCAGCGGCAACCAGCAGCGGATAGGAGCTCACATCCGGCGCCAGGAAATCTGGCGAAGAAGAAGTGATGTTCGAAATGTTCAACAAGCCAATGCTGGACAGGCTCGCTTTGGGTCCTGTATCCGGAAGCGTGGCATTGTTGATCGTCAGCAGTTCATCGCGGAACGAGCCGCGGCACACGTCTCCGAAATTGCCGCCTCCTGCAATCGCGGTGGCTACCGCCGGCTCATGCGCCAGCGCAGCCAAGAGCCGCGTGCCTCGTGGGCTGCCCCATCCGGTACAAGCGTCCCATCCTACTCGCGCCGGATATCCGGGCACTCCTCCGTTGCCGTTTGTAAGCGGCCCTGGAGGCGCGACGATATCGCGAAACACAAATGAGCCCAGCGCGTACAGCGTGGGATTGATGAATCCCAGATTCGCTCCGATTGCTGCGTTCAGCACCGCGATCAACCCCGCCCAAAGCGGCGTCGACGCGCTCGTGCCGTTGCCAATGTCGGGCAAGCCATCCACAAAAATGCCCTTGATTCCGCTGTTATAGCTAGCGTTGCCTGAAACGTCCGGCACGCCGCGCCCCACGTGACCGTCCACAAGAGAGACCGGCACGCCGGCTCCGACCTGATACGGTGGAAGCCAGCGGAAATGATCGCTCACTCCGCCTCCTGTCGTTCCCCAGTAACTCCCCGGCGCGGGATCGTTCCAGACGTATTCGTCGAACGACGAGCCCATGATGTTGCCCACCGTTGTGCCCCCCACGCCCAGCGCCCACGGATCGCTCGCCGGATAAGTAACGTGTTGCTTGCCGTCGAACACTCCAAAGTACGCTGACATATTTACGCCGAAATCGCCGGAGCACACGCAAAACGTCACCCCTCGAATCGCCGCGTCCTGCAGCGACATGTGCACTGATTGCAGCCAGCTCAAGCTGATTCCCTCGTCTGCCAGCGTCGCGTCGTCGTCTCCATTCGACATGTAAAAGCTCGTGGAGATAACCGAGCACGGCGCATCTCCGGGATTGGGATGAATGATGCGCGTCAGCGTTTGGTGCCAGCCGAACTGGTTGAATTGCGTGAAATACACTGAAACGTTCGCTCCGGGCGCGGCCGAAAAGGCAATGCAAATGTCCTGCGTGGTTTCGCCGTCGGGCAATCCGTTTGATGCGGTCACCGGAATCGGCGTAATCGTTGGCATCGCGTAAGCGCTGGTATACGACGCCGGCAAGCCGCTGTAGTAGGCGAGCATATCTGAGTTCTTGTAGCCGCCCTCGGAGAGTATCGCAATGGTTTGTCCCGCCGCGGAATTCGTCGGGTAGTCGTAGAGTTTGGTCAGCTCCGGCACCGTCAGGTAATTGGTGTTCGGCGGGTCACCGGCCGCTGCGCGCTTGGCAATGCGTCGATTGTCCAGGCCAAAAACGCCCACAATGACTTCCGCGAGATCTGCCGGCACGTGGATAAACCCCTCGTGGCCGCGGTAATTCTCCGTTTTTCTTTCGCGCTCACGCCCCTCCGTGTACTCGTGCCGGTATTCGCTCAGCGTCACCCCAAAAGCTTCTTCCATTTGCGCCACCGTGCCCGAGGCGACGACGGTCCGCCGTGCCGCATGAGCTTCCACCACAGTCAAATCGCGCCCACGCGCGAAGTCCGTCACCCGCGCTATATCCGCCGAAGCCGCGCCGTACTTCGCGGCAAATTCCTCCTCCGAAAGGCGCGGGCGTTCCTTTGCCGGCGTCTTTGCGAAGTACTCAAAATCTGGTGCCGGAGGGCCGTCGGGACGGCGCCGCAGCACGATGCTGACCTCGATTCTTTGATTGGCGTCAGCGGGTCCGAGCAGCACAGCGTTGCGCGCCGATTTGCGTTCGCTGCCCTTCAACTGCGTGTAGTTCTGGGGAACTTCGCGAGACTTGTTTTTTCCTGACGGCGACATAAGCCCTCCTGAGAGGAGTTTCGTGTGGGCGTGCCGAGCGCTGCAAGGCCGCGGGTGCGGTCTCAGCTGCACAGATGCATGAGCGAGGATTTCTTTCGCTGCCGCGGGCTGGCGATACTTTTTGTGCGGACGGTGCGGAAGGGAAACTCGCACACGAAACGTAGTGCGCGCCAACGCAGAATCGTTTCAAAAGAGGTCAACGTTCAACAAGAGCATCGATATTCCCGCGAATCCTTCTTGGAACACCGAACTTTGCGACGCAGGCGCCCCTCGCAGGGATCACAATCCGATAGATAAACAAATGTCGGCGACCGTTCAGGAATCTGGCAGCGTCACGCCCC
>JASHTH010000266.1 GCA_030040655.1 Acidobacteriaceae bacterium
GTATCCCGAGTGGTCCAGGGACAGCCGGTCGATTTATATCGAGCTCGGTGCCGACGACCCGGGTGTATTTCGAATCCCCGTTTCGGAAGGGCAACCGGAGCGCGTTGTCGATCTGAAGGATTTTCACGCAACAGGATGGTGGGGTTGGATGGGGTTGGATCCGACCGACGCCCCGCTGATGCTCCGCGACGTCGGAAGCGACGATATTTACGCGCTTAGTCTCGAACAGAATTAGGTGAACCGCCCGGAACGCACGAGGAAATCTCCTCTGGTTCTGTGTGACCACGTCTGCACAATCGCTGAGGTGCTCTTCGACGACTTGGAGTCGAGAGGGCCTCACTTGTGCGAGTTTCGAGTGGATTACCGCCTATTCGGAACATTCGGGCCGGAAGGTGGCCCCAGGGCCGTCCGGCTGGCGAAACTTCCCCATTGCCGACAATACTTCCGGAATGGCCTCGCTTACAACGACGGATGTCCTGCGAAGGCCTGAGTTGCCCTGCGCATTGGTTGGTGACTCCATAGGCCGTCGGGGCTCGGCTTCTGATAGATTTGTGACTGCCAGCTTCCCTCGTTCCGTGGTACCCGGTCCCCTACGCTTCGCACGATGCCGCGAGAAAGGATTGCGCAGGCAATGCCCCTGCCCGCCAACAGCCGCCTGGGTCATTACGAGATCAAGTCGGTTCTTGGGTCTGGCGGCATGGGCGAGGTTTACCGCGCGCGCGACACGCGCCTCAACCGCGACGTCGCCATCAAGGTTCTTCACGAGGGCGCAGCGGCCAGCGCCGATCAGCGCAGCCGCTTCGAGCGCGAGGCCCGCGCCCTGGCTGCGCTGAATCATCCCAACATCGTTGTTGTTTACGACTTCGAAGTGGAGTCCGGGCAGCAGTGCATTGTGAGCGAGCTGATTGACGGCGAACCGCTGCGCTCCCTGCTCGCCGGCAAGCCGGTTGGCGCGCGCAAGATCCTGGACATCGCCGCGCAGGTAGCCGATGGCCTGGCCGCGGCACACGCCGTGGGAATCATCCACCGCGATCTGAAGCCGGAAAACATTCTGCTGACCAGGGAAGGCCGGGTGAAGATCCTGGACTTTGGGCTGGCGCGGCACTCGCCCGCGGGCGACACGGCGCCGGCAGCCTCCGATTTGGAGCCAACCTCAGCGCCGGGTGCGGCGAAACACCTGACGCAGGAAGGCGCGGTGATGGGCACGGCCAGCTACATGAGCCCGGAGCAGGCGCTCGGAAAACCGGTCGACTTCCGAACTGATCAGTTTTCGTTTGGACTGGTCCTCTACGAGCTGGCCACGGGCAAGCGCGCATTCGCCCGCGACAGCACAGTTGAAACCATGGCCGCCATCGTGCGCGAAGACCCTCCGCCCATCGAGGAGAAGCTGCCTGCGCCGCTCAAGTGGATCATCGACCGCTGTCTCGCCAAGGAGCGGGAGCAGCGCTACGAATCCACCCGCGATCTTTTTCGCGAATTGCGTGACCTTCGCGACCACCTCTCAGACAGCTACTCGAGTACGGGCCTCGCTCCAGTGGCTTCTCCGCCTGCAAAGCGTCACTGGGGATGGCCGGCAGCACTTCTCGCCTGCACGATCCTCTCCGCATCGCTCGCTTATGTGCTCAAGCCGGCGGGCCAGAGCTTTCAGAGCTTGAAGTTTTCCCGTTTCGCCAATGACTCTGACGGCGCGGTCTGGTCTCCGGATGGAAAGGCCGTGGCTTATGAAGGCAAAGTAAACGGCATCAAGCAGGTGTTCCTGCGGTATCTGGGCTCGCCCGCGCCCCTGCAACTCACGCACGGCAAACTCGACACACGGCCGCTGGGATGGTCAAGCGACAGGAATCACCTGATCGTCGCAGAGCCGCACTCCATCAGCGCGGGAGAGATGGAAGAGCAAGTTAAGCTCTACTCTCTTCCTACAATAGGCGGAGAACTGGAGTTCATCATGGATGCCACTTGCCAAGCCTGCGCTCTCTCACCGGATGGCAAGACGTTGGCGACAATCTCGTTTCCCTCGAAGGCCGCCTCCAGTCCTTCAGGCGCCACTTTCGGCTTTCAGGTCTCCGATCCTCTTGGTTCACCACTTCGAGACTATCGACCTGCGCCATTCCTCTCGGCGAAAAAGGAGTTGAATAGCGATCCGTGGACGTCATTCTCGCCCGACGGAAAAAACATTCTTCTCATCCTGCCCTTTGGCGACAAGGACCTGGAGTTATGGCTCTTGCCCTATCCAATGGGAAGCGGGCAGCCGCGCAGAATCAGTGCTCTCGACAAGAGGCCTTTTAGCTACTCTGTGCCCAGTTCGACGTGGATGCCCGACAATCGGCACTTTGTCGTCTCGCTGGCAAACAGGGGGAGCCCCATTATGCACCATTTATGGATGGGAGACACCGATTCGAATCGGCTCGCACCGATTACGAACGACACGGGCAGCGAAAGCGGACCCGCAATCTCACCCGATGGCAACAGCATTCTCTTCGAACAGGAACTGGCGCGATTCGACGTTGTGTCGGTCTCGGTCGAAGATGGCTCCGTGTCCACGCTTATCACCACCGGGCATCTCGAGTACGACCCGGCCTGGTCCGCGGGCAAGCCCGCGCTGGCCTGGGTTACTGATCGAAATAACTCAAGTGAGATATGGGTGCGCCAGCCTGGCCTTCCCGATCGGCCGGCAGTGACGGCTGCCGATTTGAAATCTCCCGAGGCAACTTTTTTCCTGAGCGCCTTTCTTTCTCCCAATGGCGATCGGCTCGTCTACGCCCTCTCCGACAGCGCCGGTTCGCGCCTCTGGCTCTCCTCTCTTTCCGGCGGCACTCCTATCCCACTCACCAACGCGGATTCGGTATTCCAGGAAAGCGGCGGCTCCTGGTCGCCGGATGGCAGCCGGTTCGTCTACCTCGGGGCTCGAGTCGGCCAGGCCTGGAGACTCATGATGGTCAAGACCAGCGGGAATGCGGCTCCAACCGTCCTGAAAGACGATGTGTACGGCCACTTGCCCAATTGGTCTCCGACCGGAGACTGGATCCTATTCGGTGATGCGCACGGCTGGAATTTGATCTCGCCGGACGGAAAGGCGACAAAATCGCTGGGCCGCATCCCCGCTCGTGCTCTGACATTCTCAAAAGATGGAAGGCTGCTCTATGGAATACAGACCGGGGAAACCGACGCCAATGAGGAAAGCCGCGCGATCCTGATCGTACTTGATCTTGCAACTTTCAAGCAAAAGATCATCAAGGACCTGGGTAAAGATCTTGTGCCGCGAGCACCCTGTAGCCCCTGCATTCGCCTCAGTCTCGCGCCGGACGGCAAGAGCCTGGTCTACTCCACGCTTACCACGCCCACCGATCTTTGGATGCTTCAGGGCTATCAGCAGCCCGGCTGGCTGGGCCGCTTCTCCGGCATTTTGAAATAGCTCAGGAGTTCTGCATTTCTCGGGGTGCGGCTCGCGAACTGTCTGCGGGTTGCGGGCGAATCACCGCCTTTCCGGAGAGCGCCGGGATAAACCGGCATGTTGTAGGGGTGCAAGTCCCTGCAGGAAAGGAAGTAGCGAATCCATCCTGACCTTGAGTCTTGCGGGTGACATCGCGAGGTGTCCTTCGAAGCGTAGACAGAGGCATTGGTGGGCCGGGCTATCGAGCTTCGAAAAGGCGGAAGATCAGGATGCCGACTCCCTTCCGAGATGGAGGAAGGCAATACGGCGGCTGCGTTATACGCGAGTGGCTGTCCGGTCCTGCG
>JASHTH010000267.1 GCA_030040655.1 Acidobacteriaceae bacterium
ATCGAGTCCTTGAGATACGAGGTGGTGAATTCCAGCGCCATGGAGATATTCTCGCCCTGCGGCAGGAAAAAGCAATCTCCAGAATCGGGTGCGATTGACTGACCGCTTCAGGCAAAGTGGTACATCGGAAATGCATGGCAGAAGTCTGCTGCTCCAAACGCAGATCCTTCGACTCGGTCCGCCGACCACCTCGGCGACGAAGACTTGTCTTTCCACCCCGAGCAGCAAAAAGCGGCTTCTTGGGGACCCCTCAGCGGCGGACCTCGTTCAGGACGACAATGCTGCTTATGTAGCGTGACTTGGACATAGGATACCGGGATGGGAGCGCGGTAATCTGGAAGGGAACCAGAGGATCATGACGACAATCGACAAGCTCTCACGGCGCGGATTCCTGGGCGCGGGCACAGCGGCGGCCGCGGCTGTCCTCGCTCGCGCCAATACCTTGAGCGCGGACCAAAATCCGACTGCGGATTCCCGATGCAACGGCACGCCGCCTCCCGCCATTTCGGCGTTACCGGTGCTCTCCAGCCTGGCGCGTCCATTCACGAATGGCGAGCGCCTCGCGCGCATCGAACGCGCCAAAGCACGGATGGTCGCCGCGAAGATCGACGTCGTTGTGCTTGCCAACAACACCGCGTCGAGCGTTTACTTCGCCAACCTGCGCCTCAATGGCGGCGAGCGGCTGTGGGCGCTCGCGATTCCCGCCCGAGCCAGGCCTTTTCTGGTTTGCCCAGCCTTCGAAGAGGGCCGCGCCCGCGAACTTCTCGATGCCGGGCCGTTTGCCAACGACGCCGAAGTGATTGTTTGGCAGGAGGACGAGAGCCCCTACGCCGCTTTGGGCAATGGCCTGAAAGACCGGGGACTTGCAACCGGCACCATCGGCCTCGACGAGAACATGAAGTTTGTTTTTTCCGAAGGCATTCGCGCGGCCAATCCTCATCTCGCCATCGTGAGCGCCACGCCGGTCACCGCCGGCTGCCGCATGATCAAGGACGCACACGAGATCGAGTGCATGCGCCTGGCTTGCCGCGCCACGCTCCTGGTCTACAAAGCCGTTGCCGCGTCGCTCACGCCGGGAATGACGACGTCCGACGTGCACAAGCTGGTTTCGGCTGCGTATGCGCGGGTCGGCTTCGAAGGAGAAGCCAGCCTGAACGTCGACGAGTTCACCGCCCTGCCGCACGGCTCGCGACAGCCGCAGACGCTGCGCGAAGGCAGCATTCTCATGCTCGACGACGGCTGCGAGGTCGAGGGTTACACGTCGGACATCACGCGCACTTTCGTGCTGGGCAAGCCGGCGGAGAAGATGAATCGCGTCTTCGATCTCGTCAAGCAGGCGCAGTCGGCTGCGATCCACGCCGCCCGGCCCGGCGCGCCCGCCGCCGACGTGGACGCGGCCGCGCGGAAAGTGATCGCGAACGGCGGCTACGGGCCGGGCTTTACGTACTTCACGCACCGGCTCGGGCACGGCATCGGTCTCGACATGCACGAGTGGCCGTATTTCGTGAAGAACAATATGTTCGGCTGGGATCTGAATCCGCGTCTCGAGGCGGGGATGGTGCTGAGCGACGAGCCCGGTATCTACATACGCGGCGAATTCGGCATCCGGCTGGAAGACGATCTGTTGATCACGGAGTCGGGCTCAGAACTGCTGACGCCCCAGTGCCCGTCGCTCGAAGATCCGTTCGGAAACGTCGCATAGATGGGCGAAACGGGGTTTGAGTCCAGCCGGCCGGTGCTCGACGATTGTCTCGATTCGACGAATGTCCCACAGGGGCTGAAGCCCCATGTTTTTTATCAAGAAGGCGGTTGCGGCACGAGGAAACTCGTGCCCTGACACTTCTTGCCCTTGACTGAGCTGTCTTCCGGCGAGCTGTGAAGATCACCCGAACAAGCAACGGCGGCTTGTTGGGGGCCCCGACAAAGCCTTGCCCGTTCAAAACGCCGGCAAATCACGACACTACTGCTCGGCAGGTTGCTTGCGTCAACTCGTCACCGCGGAGCGCAGAACGGCTTCGGCCCAGATGAGCGCATCGCCGTAGCGGCGGATCAGCTTTTCCTGATTCAGCCGGTTGGCCTCGACAATGGCGTCGCAGGATGCCCAATCGCCGCGCTCGTGGTGCTCCAGCCAGCCGAGCAGGCAGCGCTCGTGGTTTTCCACGCCTTCGAGCGCGCGGCGAATCTCGTCGCGCAAGGGCAGCGTCTGCGTCAGGTCCTCCATGGGCAGGCGCAACATGGCGGGCAACAGGCTGAACAGCCCCAGCAGGTACTGCTCGGCCGAGTCGAGGCGGCACATGCGCGCGCCCAACTCGCAGAACCGCCCGCGCAATAGAGCGGTGCGCAGAATCTCGTGGTGCTCGTCGCTGTTGGCTTCGCAGAGAATGGCCAGGGTGGCGAAGCGGCGGAAGGTATCCAGCCCCACGATGATGAGGGCCGATTCGACCGACCGCACTTCCTGGCGGATGGCGCAGACCGGCGAGTTCACCAGGCGCAGGAGCCTGTAGGTCAGCGACGCCTCCTGCATGACCAACTGACTCAGCCGCTTTAAATTCACCGGGTCGCGATACAGGTTCTGCAGAATCTCGAAATGCGCCAGCCGGTTGGCGGGAAGCTTGCGATTCGTCAGCAATGCCGGACGGAAGAGATAGTCGCCTTGAAACAGGGTGAAGCCTTCGTTGCGGGCGCGTCGGTAGTCCTCCTGCGTCGCCACGCGCTTGGCGACCAGGGTGACGGGATCGGCATCGAGCCTCTGGCGTAACTGCTCGCGTCCCACGCGGGTGGGAGCACTGAAATCGACGCGGATATAGTCGACCAAGCCGTCCAGCGGATGAACCACGCCGGTGAAATCGTCCAGCGCCAACCGAAAGCCGAGGCTCTTGAGTTTGCTGCAAGTCTCTACAAGATCGCTGGTCAGTTCCAGGCTCTCGGCAATGGCCAGCACGGTAAGGTTCGGCGGCAGCACCCTCACCAGTTCGCGCGTCAACACTTCCGCCGTGCATCGGACAAAGGCCGGGAATCCGTTCGTGAATCGTTCCAGCCCGAAAATGACGGTTTCATCGAGCAGCGGGCCTATCGAGTTCTCGCAGCTGCCGGCGGAGATCACTTCGGGTCCGTCGCGGAAAAGCAACTCGTAGGCGTGCAGCCGGCCACTCAAGTTGAGAATGGGCTGGCGCGCCACGTAGCGCATCTCACCGGCCCATTCGGTCGGGGCAGTCTCGAGGTTTATCGGGGGCAGATCCTGCGTGGCCATACGCACCATCCCGTATGGCTCATCGGCCAGTTGCTGAGATTTCTTCAGAGAGGCAGGCGGAGATCACGCATTTTTTTCATGCTGCTTCGGGAAATTCCCCAGGCCGGTCCAAGCGGAGGGCGGATGGAACGGCGCACGGACAAAGGGCCGCGGCGCCGGTTCCCGAGGAATTGGCAATTCGGAGAGCGCTTGGCAGGAAATGCAGGAGGGGATCGAGTTGACCTGCAGGAATCAATCCCCCTCAACCAGGATCCGGTCTTCAGCGTCTGGCGACGGCTCGGCCGTCTTTCCGCGCACCATTAGCCAGCGCATGGGCAGCCCGGCCAGCACCACGGCGGCGCCGATCAGCGATGGCTTAGGACTGTGCAGCAACAACATGGCGGCCAGCGCCCCGCTGCCGACGAGAAAGACGATCGGCGCATACGGATACCACCAGGCACGGACCGGTCCGCCGGATGGATGCGCGAGCGTGTCGCCGGGCTCCGCCTGCATCTTTCCCGCGCGGAAAAGCGTCACTGCGGTGAGCGCCAGAAAGACGACCGCCGAGAAGATGATAAAGGCGAGGATGCGGTCGAAGGCGCCGAGCGTGAGCACCAGGAGAGCGACGCCGGTTTGCAGCAGTACGGCATTGGAAGGCGAGCCGAAGCGCGGATGCCGGCGGCCGAAGGCGGCAAGTGGGCCGCCCCGATCTGCAGCTTCCTCCTGCGCCAGCGCAAAAGTGACGCGCGGAACGGCCATGCTGAGCACCATCAGTCCGCCCAGCACGCACAACAACACGCAGGCGGCGAGCACGCGTCCACCGGCCGCGCCGAAGAGCGCCTGGCCGAAGAGCGCCACAAACGCCGCATTCGACTGGATCTGCTGCATGGGCACCACCGCGACAAAGGCAAAACTCACCAGCAGGTAGACAGCCGTGACTACGGCCACGCCGCCGGCGAAGGCAATCGGCAGCGTGCGCCGGGGGTTGCGGACTTCGCCGGCGATCTTGCCCGCCTCCCACCAGCCGCCGAAGGTATAGAAGGCGCTGACGGCTGCTCCGGCAATGGCGCCGCCCAGCGGGCCGGAACCGGCGCGCCGCGCGGCGATGGGTTCGAGATTCGCCGCCGTTGCGTGGCCGGAAAACACGGCCCATCCGACCAGGCCGGCGAGCACCGAGATCTTGAGCCAATTGATCGCCGTCATGGTCTCGCTGCTGAGACGGGCGCCAAAGTAATTCAGCGCGCCCAGCCCGAGAAGGATCGACGCGGGCAACGCTGCGGCCGCACGCGCCGGCATAGGAACGAGTGACTGTGCGTAGGGCACAAGTCCCACGCACAGAGACGCGGCCACGCCCGGATACATCACCATCGCAGCCATCCATCCGTAGAGGAAAGCCACGCGCCGGCCAAAGCCGCGGCGCAGGAAGAGGTATTCGCCGCCGTCGTAAGGGAAGCGCACGGCAAGCTCGGTGAAGCAGAGCGCCCCGGCCAGCGTCATGACGGACATTCCGAGCCAGACAGCTCCCAGGAGCAAGGGGGATCCGAGAGACTTCGCCATCTCGGCGGGCGTAAGAAAGATGCCCAGCGAAATGGCCTCGCCGGTGACCACGGCCGTGGCCGCCCACACTCCCATCTGCCGCTTCGTCTGCGGTTGGCTGCGCATCGTTCGGCCATCGTACGCGCCGGCGCCGGCGCAGTACATCCTCCCTTGGGTGGAGCAACCTTGGCTTCGCAGTGCAGGGCAATAGCATGATGGAAAATTAAGACGACGCAACCGGTTCGCGCCGCTCCTCCGGGGCGGTTTTGTCTCATAATTCTGCTTTCCCAGGGTTGCGCTCCGCTTGTCCCGGGCTGTATTCGGCGCGTTTCTCCGGGACGACTCATCGATTCCGACCGATCAACTTGGAGCAGTGAACCTGTTTCGACAACGAAAGAAGATCGTGCGATTGCCCCGCTCCGCTGTCAGGTTGTGGGCCGATTCCCCGCTCCGCTCTGCGATACTGGTTTGTTATGCCCATCGCCGATCTGCAGCAAGCTGCGCAAAACATTGCAGGGTTTCTCTCCTCGTTGAATAAGCTAGGCGGATTCCGCCTTAAGTACCGCATCACCGCCGGCGATGGCGCGCGCGATCCCCAGGGACTGGAAGCCCGCATGATTTACGTGGAGCTGGCCGGACCCGATGCGCACCTGGTCACGCAGCACAATGGCGAATTGCTGCGCGCCTTCGAGGCGATCGCCGCGCAGATTTTGCGCTTGGATCCTCGCGAGCATGACCTGATCAGCTTCGATGCCGGCAACTTCAAGGCGTTGCGAGCGCAGGAACTGCATCTGCAGGCGGAGAGCGCCGCCGACAGAGTGCTGCGCAGCGGAACGCCGTACGCCTTTCCGCCCATGAACAGCCGCGAGCGGCGCCTGCTGCATCTCGCCTTTCGCAGCATCGAGGGGGTGGAGACGGCCAGTTCCGGCGAAGGCATGGAGCGCTTTCTGGTGGTGTATCCCAAGGGCAGGACCGACCTTCCCGTCACCCCGCCGACGCGGCCGAGAGGATTCGGAGCGCGGCGAAGGTAATCGGCCCACGGACATGTCGAGGGCGGGGATCGCCTGCCGTTACGGGAGGGTTGCGAACCGCCGGATGGATGATCGAGGATCGATGGCTTCGTCATCGGTCACGCCTCGCAACGGATTTCGCAAATCGAACACACGCTGGAAAGGACCTCCCCATCATGAATCCCCGCACATTCCTTCGCGCCAAGATAACTCCGATGCTGTTGTTGCTGGCAGCGGCCCTGCTTTCGGGATGCGCTTCCAAAGAGGAAAAAGCATTGGAGCAGGCCAAGGCGCAGGCGGCAAAGACCGGCCAGGCGCAGCAAGTGGTGACTGTCGATAAGAACGGAACCACAACGACAACCGTCGTGCAGCCGCCGGCGCAAGGGCAGACGACCCAGTCCATTACTACGACAACCACTCCCGCGCCTGCCGGCGGCCCGGCGCCTCCGCCTTCAGGTCCGACGGTCTCGGCCGTGCCTCCTCCGCCTTCCCCGCCGGCGCCCACCAGCATCAGTATCCCGGCAGGCACCACACTGGCCATTCGCGTCGATCAGCGCATCCGGGTCAAAACCGCGCATCGAGGCGACAGATTCACCGGGGAAGTGGTAGAGCCGGTGCTCGCCAGCGATAACAACGTGATCGTGCCCAAAGGGACGCCAGTGGGGGGCGTCGTCGATGAAGCCCG
>JASHTH010000268.1 GCA_030040655.1 Acidobacteriaceae bacterium
GAAGTGCCGAAGATCGAAGTGCAGCTCACCGAGGTCTACATCGGTCAAAGCTCCACCGACGCTTCCGGAATTGGCGAAGCCGCCGGCATCATCTCCGTCGGAGCCGCCATCGCCAACGCGTTCTACAACGCTACCGGGGTTCGCATCCGCCAGTTGCCCATGACTCCGGGCGTGGTTCTCGCTGCGCTCAACCAGCCGCAGCCCATGATGGAGTCGATATGAATTCCTTCGCTCTTGCCGATTGTTCCACCGTCGAATCCGCGCTCGCGCAGCTCAAGGACGGCGCGATGGTGAAGGCCGGCGGCGTCGATCTGCTCGACCGCATGAAGAACGGCACCGATGCGCCCAAGCGCCTCGTGAACATCCGCAACATTCGCGAGCTGCGCGGGATTCATGCCGCGCCGGACGGTCTGACCATCGGGCCGCTCACCACGCTGGCCGAAGTCGCCGAAGACCCGTCCGTCCGCGCCGATTACGCCGTGCTTGCCGATGCCTGCGGTGCTGCCGCCACGCCACACATCCGCAACATGGCTACGATCGGCGGGAATCTTCTGCAGGAGCTGCAGTGCTGGTACTTCCGTTCCGCCGATTTCGAGTGCATTCGCAAAGGCAAGGAGGTCTGCTTCGCTTTCTCCGGCCTGAACCAGTACCACGCCATCATGGACTACGGCACGTGTCCATCGGTCGCGCCATCCTCGTCGGCCGTCGCGGTGCTGGCCCTGGGAGGCAGCGTCGAGCTCACGTCGGCTGCGAAGGGCAAGCGCACCGTCGCCATTCAAGACTTTTACGTGAAGCCCGACGCCAATCCGCACCGCTTCCACGTGATGGCACCGGATGAGTTGCTGACCGCAATCCACATTCCCAAGCCGGCAGCCGGCACGCGCTCGGCGTATCAAAAGTACGGCGAGAAAGAGAGCCACGACTGGGCCATTGCCGATGCGGGCATTGTCCTCGAGATGGATGGTAACGTCTGCCGCCGCGCCGTGGTGGCCATGGGCGCGGCTTCGCCGGTGGTACGCCGCTCGAAAGAAGCCGAAGCCGAGCTCGCCGGCAAGCCCATCACGCAGGCGACCGCGCGCGCCGCCGGCAAAGCCTCGATGACCGGCGCCATGCCGCTCTCAATGAACGCGTATAAAGTTCAGCTTTTTCCGGTGGCCATTTACCGGACCATTCTGCTGGCCGCGGGACAGATGGATCGCGACCCCAGCGCGACCGCAGTAGCTTTATGAGTGCGCCGCACGACTAGAGCAAAACCAGGGTTACTGTGACTTTTTGGTGTCGCCCAAGGTCGCCGCTCCCTGATGGTCGCGTCGACTAGAGTGTTGTGGCTCCGGCGTACATCTACCCTGGTTTTGCTGTGGCTCGCCGCAGCGAGCAGAAAGGATGCCCTGATGAGCACCGCCGTTGAACGCCCGCAACCCTGCCAGTGCCTGCGCACCAAGAACCCCTACGGCATGACGCCGCAGGACGTGGACAACTGGATTCCCGGCTTCGACACCAGCTCTTCGTACTGGTGCCTGCGCACCATGGGCCCGGCCGGCCCCGACGAGCACTATGTCCATCTCTCGCGCTGCACCCCGGGCCGCGCCTGCTACGAGAAGCCTGAGCCATAGACAGGCGTTATTACGAGTTCTCAGCTATCAGCTTTCAGTACGCGAGATTTCTCAAGCTAGGGCAGTGGCCGCGTCAATGCGTGCCTTCGGAGGG
Source organism: Acidobacteriaceae bacterium (assembly GCA_030040655.1). Taxonomy (GTDB): domain Bacteria; phylum Acidobacteriota; class Terriglobia; order Terriglobales; family Acidobacteriaceae; genus Telmatobacter. Next base: position 1,708 of record JASHTH010000268.1, read on the forward strand.
CCGGTTTCCCAGGTCCCAAAATCGGGACCTGGGGCACCCCGGGGATGTCCAAAATCAAGCGGTCAGAGACCTAGTTGAGCAGCCCAAACACCGCTACGCTGCTCGGCGTGCCCACCAGCACCTTGCCGTCGATCACCATCGGCGTGATGAATTTGTTGCCGCTGCCGAAGTTGTCACGCCCGTTGGCCGCCTGGTTGCTGTTGTAGATCTCCTCGAGGTTCGACGCCTCGTAGGCGTGAAGCACCGCGGGCGAATTGTTCTCGACTGCCCAAATGATCGCGTTCTCCGTCCCGTTCGAGCTCACTGACGGCGTCGCGCCGGGATAGGGAAAACTGTTCGCGCTCTGCATCGCCGGCGAAGTGGCCAGCCGCGCATTCCGGATCGGAAATACCTTGAGGTTATCGCTGACCGCCGCGTAGTAGATGGTGTTATTGAAGTAAGCCGGCATCGACCACACGCCGCCGATCTGACCGTCGATCTCCTGGTAGATTGCGTTGTCGTTATTGGGATTGAATTTGCCCATATCGGCGCGATTCACGACATAGATGTTCCCGGTCTTTCCCGCGCCCACGGCCAAATCAAAAACTTTCCCCGACGCGTCCTTCAGATCCGGCAGCACCAGCGCCCCGCCCGAGCCGAGATCGGTATCGCTGTTCGACTCGCTTACCGTGTTCAGGTCCTCGAAGTAATCCTCGACGGCGAGTTTGTTGTCTGTCGTCGAGATTTTGAGGAATCCGTTGCCGAAATCGCTGTGCACGGGGAATCCCTCCGCGTTGAGCACGGCGTCGAACGTCCCGTTCGCATCCAGCACGTAGATGGAGCCCGCGGGTCCCGCCGCAATCCCGCTGCCCGCCATCCAGATCGAACCTTCGCTGCCGTTCGGCGTCAGGTTCAGCACGCTGGTCTGCTGCAGCGTCGATTCGCTGTAGCCCATCAGCCAGCCGGTGTAGGGGTCGTCGTCGCAATGCGATGTCCAGCCCAGATAGATCACTCCGTTCAGGAGCAGCAATCCGGCGCGTTCGGCGTATTGTCCGGGATCGAAGATCACTTTTCCATTCGAACTGTTGGCTCCAGTCCCCGGGTAGGATGCGCTAATCTCCGTTGGAGTGTGAAGCTCCGCTCCTGTCGTGATATCGAGCGCGTGCAGCCGCTGGTGATAGCCGCCCGACCCGTCCAACGTCATGCCGACGACAAAGATCGTTCCGTGCGGGCCGGCGCCGCGATCGATCACCGGCGTCGAGGTGATGCCAATTGTGGGCGAGATCTGCCCGCAGCCGTGATCGTCGCTGGGCTGTTCATTCGCGCCCAGCACGGAGTGCTTCCAGATCTGCGCGCCGGTATCGGCGTCGAAAGCGAAAACGCTGTCGTTCTCGGTCACGGCAAAAACTACGTTATGCACTTTTCCGCCGATCGTCAGCTTCGACAGATAGAGCGGCTGCGCATCGACCAACCCGTCAACGGGCAAGATGCGCAGCAAACCGAACTTCGCCGCCTTCACGTTGGCCAGAGTGAGGGTGGTCTCGTGGGGATTCCATCCGGTGCGGCCCATGTCGTAGTGGAATGTCACGGCATCCGGCTCGACGACTTTCACGTCGAGCGTCATCGGCGCCGCGTGGGTCAGATGACCTGAAACGCCCTTGAATTCCACCGTCGCATCGCCTTCGTCCGCAGTCAGGTAGGCCAGCAGGTCCACCGCTTTTGCCTCTCCCGGCCTCAGATCGAAGGTTACGGGCGTAGCGATGACATTCTTGGGCAGCCCGGTCACCGTCACGGTGACCGTCCCTTTGAATCCGTTCAAGGCCTTAACCGACACGGTCACCGGTTCCGCCACGCTGGCCGCCGTTACGGTCAGGCTTTTGACGTTTGTCTCGAGCGTGAAGTTGGGGCTCGCATCCGGCGCCTTTGCCGCAACGCAACTGTTTCCAATTCCCAAAATCACGATGCTGCACGCGCCGCGCAGCCAGACCTGCCTATCGAAACGCATAAGGCGCACTCCTTATCGCAAGAAGGTGCGATATAGCGGTTCTCGAAATTGCGTAGGACGAAGCGAATTCGCTCAGTGGCTTTTCCCCAGGAAGAAGCCACTTTGGGGCGAACACGAAATGCCCCCAGTACTTCGAGAAACGCTCTGGACTGGCCAAGGCAATTGCAGGTGGGTCAAATCGTCAGGGTTGCAGAATTCCAGTATCCGGCATTTTGAAGCCGTAAATCAATGAGCCTGAGGGTAAAGGCACCCAGCAGCGAACGTTACTTTAGTGGGGCTTTGCCGGCGCATGGGTCGCTGCGACCATTTTCTCGGGCAACGCCCACGCAAACAGCACGCCGCCGCTGCCGGTCAGGATATATTGGCGGCCATCCAGCAGGTACGAGATCGGCGAGGTCTGCATCGGCTCGCCGGTGCCCACGTGCCACAGCGTTTTTCCCGTCGCCGTGTCGAGCGCCAGCATGTTCCCATAAGCGTCGCCGGTGAACGTCAGGCCCGAATCGGTGGTCATCACGCCGGCGCCCGATCCGCCTTCGCCTACTTCGTGCGTCCAGCGAATCTTGCCGGTTTGATAATCGATCGCCTCGATCGTCCCCTTGCCCCAAAGATCGTAGTCCGCGCCCGCCCATCCGTAGGCGCCATCGGCCGGCTTGGCAAAGTAGATACTCCAGCTCGGATTCGCGTCCACGATGAACAAACCGGTCTTGGGATCGAAGCTCGGCGCGCGATAATTCGTCAGTCCGCCCTCGGCCGGTGCGATCAAGCGCCCATCCGGCATAGGTTCCTTGTCGGGATTGGGGATCGGCCGTCCCAGCTTGTCGATTCCCGTCGCCCAGTCCACTGGACCGTATGGCGCCGTCAACAGATCTTTGCCGTTCGTTCTGTCGAGCACGAAAAAATATCCGTTGCGCGAGGTCTGCATCACCATTTTGCGCGGCTGCCCATGAAACTCGCCGTCCACCAGGACGGGCGTTTCCACCGCGTCCCAGTCGTGGGTGTCGTGCGGCGAAACCACAAAGCCCCACTTGAGCTTCCCGTCGTCCGGGTCGATGGCGACGATGCTGCAAGTGTAAGCATCGTCCCCCGGCCGCGTCTTTCCGTTCAGCACCGGCGTGGGATTGCCCGTGCCCCAGTACACAAGGTTCAGTTCCGGATCGTAGGTCCCCGTCATCCACGTCATGCCGCCGGTGGGCGCATTGGGGGTGCCGGCAGGCGGCGTGGCGTCCCACTGCCACTGCGTCTCGCCCGTTTCCGGATCGAAGGCGCGCAAAAATCCCGGCAGATTGTCGAGATCGCCCCCAACGCCGGCGATCACGTGGTCTTTCACCACCAGCGGCGCCATCGTCGACCAGTAGCCCTTCTTCGAATCGGCGATGATCTTGTCCCAGCGCATCTTGCCGTCTTTGGCGTTGAGCGAGATCAGGTGCGCGTCCGGCGTAGTGAAGAAGAGCCATCCTTTGTACATGGCCACGCCGCGGTGCCCGATGTGCTCGCCCACCGAGGGACGGTTGTAGTGCCAGATCATTTGCCCGCTGCGCGCGTCTATGGCCCACACGTTGTCGGGCACGGTGAAATAGATGACGCCGTCGACGAGCAACGGCGACGATTTGATCTCCGCCGCCTGATTCGTCTGGAAGGCCCACGCCAGCGAGAGATCGCTGACATTCTGCTCGTTGATCTGCGTGAGGTGAATGTGCCGCTCGCCGGAGTAGTCGCCGTGATACTCCGGCCACGAATCCGGCGCCGGATGCAGAAGCTGTGCGTCTTCGAGATCCTGTGCGCGGAGCGCGGGCGCCAATACGATAAGGGCGAACAATGCAGCCGGAAAAACCAAAGGCGATCGTGAAAAAGTCATCTCGGAATCGCGTCCCTCGACGTGAATTGGCAGATCGCGCATTCAAGCGCGGGCTCATGCGCATTAGCGCAGCGTTTGCAGATACGCCATCAAGTTGTGGATGTCGTCGTCAGTGTACTTCGTGAACTGCTCCACGTGCGCTTCTTGCGGCGCGTCGACCTTGTAATGCACGCGGCTCGTCAGCCAGGAGCGATACATTCCATCGCTGTCGCGCAAAGCCACGGTGAACTCGTCGAGATAGGCCAACGTTCCGGAAACCTGCTGCCCGGATGGAAGCGTCACCGTCACCTTGCTCTTCGCGTTCCATGGATACAGCATCTGCTCTTCGAGCCTCAATCCTTCGAAGCGGCTCGCGATTCCCTTGAGGTCTCCCGTCGGCGAGTGGCACTTCGAGCAGCCGCCCGCACCGTTGAAATACGCCTTGCCAGCTTCCGCGTTGCCGGTCTGCAGGTCCGTAACATCGACGCCGCGCCGGCCGCCCGGATGCGCAGCAACCTCGGCCGAGCGAGCGCGCACGAACGCCACCAGCCGCTCCATCTGGCTGCTGGAAAAATTGAATGCCGGCATCTTGTTTCCCGGCCGGCCTTCGCGCACCACCGCGGCAATCTTGTCGCCGGTCGTATCCGACATGACCAGCTTCGAGCGCGTCAGATCCGGCCCGGTCTCGCCGCCCTCGGCGTCGCGCCCGTGGCAGAAGCCGCAGTTCTGCAGAAATATCGCATTGCCGGCTTCGATCCGCTCCGAGTTCTCCTCGTGATTGCTGCCCTCGGCCGGCTGCGGCGTCGCATCCGATTCTTCCTTCGTGGCCGGCGTCTTTTCAGGCTCCTCGCCGGTAAGGAACTTTAGCAGGTCTTTCAACTCGTCGCCCTTGATGTCCGGCATGGGTGGCATTGCCGCTTTGCCGTTGTGGATCATCTCCGTGATCTGATCGTCGGTCATCCGTTTGCCCACGCCGATGAGCGACGGGACCGCCGGCGGATTGCCCTGCCGCTGTGCGCCGTGACACATGGCGCAGCGGTTCAGGTACGTTTTTGCTCCCGGGGCTTTGGGCGCCTGCTCGGTCTCCTGAACCGCAGCGTTGGCCGGCAACTGTATCTGTTGAATGAGCAGGAATGCCGCTGCGCAAACGGCAGCCGCGAAGACCATCCTGAGAGTCGTTGTTTTCCCCAAATTCAATGCCCCTTGCGCTCTAATTCAAAAAGTCTCTCTCAATTTTGTTGGACGCCCGGCTTTCTGCGCCGTCACTTGCCGGTATACGTCGCCCATTCCGGCCGCGGATGGCTCGCCGTGCTGGCCTCGGTCATCCCCAGCGCCCAGCGAATCGCTTCGAAATACATCTTGCGAATATCCGGATCGTTCCACGCCTCTTCGGTGTGGCCCAGCGTGGAGTAGAAGACGCGGCCCTTCCCGTACATCTTGCACCACGCCACGGCAAAATCGTGGTCGGTGCGATGGATCCGTGGATTGTTGTAATCGAGCTTGTTCGGGTCCAGGCTCAGCAGCACGTTCACCTTGTCCCGCGACCATTCTTTCGGCTGATAGATCTCGTCGTACTTCACAAACTCCCGGGGAAAGTGGCGCACGATCGGGTTGTCCGGCTGCTCGTTGACGATCGGCGCATTGAACGTCATCCACGGATGCTCGTTAAACCACCCGCCGATCATCTCGCCGTATTCCGGCCACTTGTAATTCGTGTCCAGCGCCGCATGGATGCCTACGAACCCCTTGCCGTCGTCGTGGATGAACGACATCATGTCCTTTTTCTGGCTGTCGTCCATCTCCAGCTCGCCCGTGGTGCTGGCAAAGACGAGCAGGTCGAAGTAGTTCAGGTTCTTTGCGTTTCTGCCCAGGTCCTTCTTGGTGAGCAGCTCCGTGTCGGTGCGCAGCGTCGTGTCCCACAAGCCGCTCTCCTTGCCCATGTTGTAAACCGCAGCCATGGCGTCGGGAATCGAATCGTGCTCGAAGCCCTTGGTCTGAGAGATCACCAGCACATGCTTCAGATGAGTCTCTTTCGCATGCGGAGACGTGGGAAGGGTAAAGTCCTCCGTCGATTGCGCATCGGCTCGGCTTATATTGACGGCGGCCACAACAATTGCAAGGCCGCAAGCAAGAATCGGCAACCTCCATCCAGGATGCAAGGAATCTCCTTTTCGATTGGAACCATATCAGCTTGCCCGCCGCGACGGACACGCCCGCAAAACATCGCGCTTTGCGCAGTGAGTCTCTCCGTCGCCGAACTCGAGCGGACCCTGTCTGTCTTGTCGCTCGGGTGGGGAACTTCCACGTATACGCGCCGGCGCGTTGTGGCTCGGCAAGAAGTCTATCGGGCAACACCTGACAGACGCAATGTTGCCGCCGTGCAGACGCTCCGAATGGCTTACGGCAATTCCTGAGTTGCTGTGGCCTTTTGGGTTTAGTGCAAGGTCGCCGCTCGTTGGGGTCGCGTCGACTCAAGTATAGCGACTTCGGGATACAGTCACTCAGGAATTGCTATAGCCGCGTGCATCGCGCGCCGGCATTTCGCGCTCATTCGCCGTCGCCAATCTGCTGGCCGAACAGTACGCGACATGCAGAAAGAGTGCCCGTTTCTCGCCCGGACCGCCAGTGCTGTCTTCATCTGTCGCCACGGCGAGCGTCGAAACGTCGTGTACCGCCCCGGATTCTGGGGATTCTGTACTTCGCGCGGTCTCTCGCCTATTCAAAACGCCACTTGCACCCTCAAAAATGCTCCCATTTTGATCGAAATCGTCATTTTTGTAGACAAAACGATCATTTCTGGTTTATCTTGAGTCCACGCAATGGAATTACGCGTTCGCTTCGGAGGCCCGATCTGGTCGCATCCACACCTTTCTCACCTGCCCTTTGAGGCAAGGAACCAGCGAGGATCACATGAAAACGAATCTCCTCCGGCTC